>JBHARQ010000220.1:0-3207 GCA_041831015.1 Simonsiella sp.
AAATAATAATTTAAAATTATTACATGGATTAACAATATGAACTTTTATGCCCATTCTATTGAAAACCAACCCGAAACCACTTGGCAATCACTTCATAGCCATTTACACAATGTTGGCAAACAATCTGCTGATTTCGCTCAATATTTTTCCGCACAAGAAATGGCATTGGTAACGGGTTTACTACATGATTTAGGCAAATATAGCCTAGATTTTCAGGCGCGTTTGCATGGCAGCCCTAAAAAAGCCAATCACTCAACCGCAGGTGCAAAAATTGCCCTCGAAAAATGGGGCAATCCAATCGGAAAAATCATGGCATTTTGCATTGCAGGACATCATGCTGGCTTGGCAAATGGTGCAAAATTAGGTCATGGACGCACCACATTAGACCAACGTCTGCGTGATGAGTTTGGGCAAGATATTCCCGCTTTGGATAATCGCTGGCAACAAGAAATCAAGCTGCCTGAAAATATTGCCACGCCAAAATTTAAACAGTCTAAATCATCGTCATCTTTTTCACTCTCCTTTTTTACCCGAATGCTGTATTCTTGTTTGGTAGATGCAGATTTTTTAGATACCGAACAATTTTATGCTCAACAAAACAACACGCCTATTTTGCGTGGCAATTATCCGTCTTTAACAGAACTGCATATTCAGTTTAATCAATATATTCAACAATTCAGGCAGCCTGAATACACTTCCGAACTCAATCAGCTCCGTACCCAAATTTTAGACTATGCCGTTTCACAAGCGACACAAGAAACAGGCTTATTTTCGCTTACCGTCCCCACAGGTGGTGGCAAGACATTCACATCTATGGCATTTGCGTTAGAACATGCCAAACAGCATGGTTTACGCCGTGTCATTTACGTTATCCCATTTACCAGCATTATTGAACAAAACGCCGCCGAATTTCGCAAAGCCTTTGGCGAATTAGGCGAATCTGCCGTTTTGGAACATCACAGCACATTTGACGACAGTAAATTAACCCATCAACACAACAGCCAAGACAAACTCCGTAAAGCATCTGAAAATTGGGATATGCCCATAGTGGTAACCACCGCCGTACAATTTTTTGAAAGCCTATTTGCTGACCGTGCTTCACGGTGTCGCAAATTGCACAATATTTCAGGCAGCGTGATTATTTTGGACGAAGTGCAACTATTGCCACTCAATTTATTAAAACCCATTATGGCAGCAATTGACGAACTGGCACGCAATTACCGTTGTAGTGTGGTGTTGTGTACCGCCACACAACCTGCTATTCAAGCCCAAGATGGTTTTTTTAATGGTTTTGAAAATGTCCGAGAACTTGCCCCCAATCCCAAAGCCCTATCAGAACAATTACGCCGTACCATCGTACAACACATTGGTTTGCAAACTGATGAACAATTATTGGAAAAACTTATTGAAAACGAGCAAATTTTAATCATTGTAAACAATCGCCGTCATGCACGGTTTTTGTATGATTCTGCCAAAAAATGCGATGGCGTATTTCATCTGACCACCTTGATGTGTGCCAAACATCGTTCACAAAAATTAGACGAAATCCGCCAACAATTAAAAAACGGAAAACCGTGCCGTGTTATCGCCACTTCTTTGGTAGAAGCAGGGGTTGATGTGGATTTTCCAATGGTCATGCGCGCCGAAGCAGGTTTAGACAGCGTGGCTCAAGCGGCTGGACGATGCAATCGCGAAGGCAAAAGGCAGCCTGAAAACAGCATGGTGTACGTTTTCGCAGCCGAAGAACAATGGAAAATACCACCTGAATTACAAAATTTATCAGCCGCGATGCGTTCAGTAGTACGTCGATACAGCAATGATTTACTTTCGCCCGAAGCCTTACAAGATTATTTTATGCAAATATATGAAAATAAAGGAAAAGAACTAGACAAAAAAGGCATTTTAGACGAAATCAAGAATGCAGGAACCGATTTCCCATTTCAAAGTACTGCCGAAAAATTTCGCATGATTGAAAGCCATTTAACACCCATCATTATTCCATTTGACCAAGAAGCAAAAAAACTGATAACACAATTACATCATGCCGAACACGTTGGTGGCATTTTACGAAAATTACAGCCATACACCGTGCAAATTCCTGAAAATGCACTAAACGCATTGTTCCAACACGGACGAATTGAACCCATCAACGAACAACGATTTGGGCGACAATTTTACAGCTTAATCGGTTTGGATTTGTATGACAAAATGGCTGGGTTAAGTTGGGAGAATCCAGCGTTTATTCAAAATGAAAATTCTGTGGTTTAAATGGTTGTCATTTAGTAACTTTAGGCGTAAAGTTACCGAAAAATTTGGTTAAAAATTATCAACGGAGAATGCAATAATGCATAAAGTCAGATTGCATGTTTGGGGCGATTACGCGTGTTTTACTCGTCCTGAAATGAAAGTGGAGCGTGTATCGTATGACGTGATGACTCCATCGGCAGCGCGTGGAATTTTAGCGGCAATTCATTGGAAACCCGCGATTCGTTGGGTAATTGACAAAATTTATGTACTAAAACCCATTCGCTTTGAGTCCATCAGACGCAATGAATTGGGCGGTAAAATTTCACCCAGCAAAGTCAGCGGTGCCATAAAACGCAAAAGCACTGCCGATTTGTACACGATTATTGAAGACGACCGCCAACAACGCGCATCAACGGTATTAAAAGACGTTGCGTATGTGATTGAAGCTCATCTTGTCATGACCAAAGAAGCAGGCGAAGATGATAACCCCGTCAAGCATTTTGAAATGTTTAAACGTCGCGCCCAAAAAGGACAATGTTTTCAACAGCCTTGTTTAGGTGTGCGTGAATTTTCTGCCAATTTTGAATGGGTTGAAGATGAAGCTACTCTGCCCCAAAGTCTGCTCAATAGCGATGAAAAAAATCGTGATTTAGGCTGGATGTTACACGATATTGATTTTAATCATAACAATACGCCTCGTTTTTTCCGTGCAGAAATGAAAAATGGTGCCATTTCTGTACCGCCTTTTTATGCGGAGGAGGTTAAAGCATGATTTTGGCAAAATTAGTGAATTATTATCATCGTTTAGCAAATGAAACGGACAAGATTTCAGGCAGCCTGAAAGTGCCATCTTACGGTTTTAGTGAAGAAAAAATCTCGTATATTTTGGTGCTAAATGAACAAGGTGAACTGGTTGATTACCAAACCAATTTAACCGATGATAAAAAACCACAACCCAAA
>JBHARQ010000221.1:0-2638 GCA_041831015.1 Simonsiella sp.
ATTTCAGGCAGCCTGAAAAATTTTAACCATTTGAATTTAAATAAAATTAACCAAATTTAAAAATTTTTACACAATAATGATTTTACCAGCCATTTCAGGATTATAATTCGGGCATCATTTTAGGGTATTGCCCGACTTTCCATTCTCATTATCTCAACAAGGCTTTTTCATATGTTTCAACACACAGGACGACACATCAAGCATCGCCCGATGTGTTGCCCTGATTTGGACAGGGTTACACCCCAACCAAATAAAACCAATTCTACCGCCAGCAATGGCGGGGTTTCAACCGACAAGGAATTTTAGATGAATCTATATCCCATCGCTCGCCCTTTGATTTTCCAAGCCGACCCTGAATGCGCTCATCAATTCGCGCTCAAAGCCTTAAAACTAGGCTACCATTTAGGCATTCCTGCGCCCGTCAATCCGAACACCCAACCCACCCAATTAATGGGTTTAGAACTGCCCAACCCTGTAGGCTTGGCAGCAGGCATGGATAAAAACGGCGAATGCATCCAAGAATTAGCCGCTTTAGGCTTTGGCTTTATTGAAATTGGTACGATTACGCCGCGCCCGCAAGACGGCAATCCCAAACCGCGCCTTTTCCGCGTGCCTGAACATCGCGCCGTGATTAACCGCATGGGTTTCAACAATCATGGCATTGATGCGCTGATTGCCAACGTCCAAAAAGCGAATTTCAAAGGCATTTTAGGCATTAACATTGGCAAAAACGCCACCACGCCGATTGAACAAGCTTCCGATGACTATTTGATTTGCCTAGAAAAAGCCTACAACCACGCCAGCTACATTACCGTCAATATTTCTTCGCCCAACACCAAAAATTTGCGTGAATTACAAAGCGGCGATGAATTGATTAAATTATTGACACAATTAAAAAATAAGCAAGCTCACTTACACGCGCAACATGGTAAATATGTACCGCTTGCCGTCAAAATTGCGCCTGATTTAGATGAAACGCAAATTGCCGTCATCGCCGAAACCGTTTTAGAAATTGAAATGGACGGCGTGATTGCCACCAACACCACCATCAACAAAGCCGCATTGGGCAACCACCCATTAGCCGCCGAACAAGGCGGTTTGAGCGGCGAACCCGTGCGTGAAGCGTCCAATCGCGTGTTGGCGGCTTTGGTCAAAGAATTGAATGGCAAAGTGCCTGTGATTGGCGTGGGTGGGATTTTGTCGGGCAATGATGCGGCGGAGAAATTGCGCTTGGGTGCAACGGCGGTGCAATTTTATAGTGGCATGGTGTATCGCGGCACGGCTTTGGTGGCGGAATGTTTGGAAGCGTGTCAGGCTGTTAAGCGTTGATATTTTTAAAATGTTGAATTCATGAGGGAACGTGGCGTCTTGCCGCCACACCCACGCTTTTTGGCTGGTGGCGCGGAACGGTTCGTGCCACTGGTTTTAGCGTGGGTGCGGCGGCAAGACGCCGCGTTCTGGCAATGAAAATAATGAGAACCTGTATTCATAATCTGAACCGTTCCGCCGTCATGCCCGCGTAGGCGGGAATCCATGTTTAATACAAACAAGTTTCTGTTTAATAAAGATTAAATTTAGATTCCCGCCTACGCGTGAATGACGATGTTGTTATTTTTCATTTAAATCATTATGTGCAGTTATTGATTTCATGCTACCCATAATTTAAATATACGCTTGCAAATTCAACAATGCTTTGCGCCAATCGCTCGGTTCAATGCCAAAAGTCGCGTGAATTTTGCTGCAATCCAAACGCGAATTGGCTGGGCGCACGGCTGGGGTCGGATAATCGGCGGTGGTAATCGCATTGAGCGTGGGGGCTTTGAGCAACACGCCTTGCGCCACGGCTTGCGCGAAAATTTCGGCAGCGAAACCGTGCCACGAAACGTAGGGGCTGCCTGAAAAGTGGTACACGCCATAAGCATTTGATTGATTGTTAATTTTTTCGCAAATCGTGATTAACGCGGCGGCGATGTCGCCTGCATAAGTGGGGCTACCGAATTGGTCGGCAACCACGCCCAACGTGTCGCGGCTCGCGCCCAAACGCAGCATGGTTTTGACGAAATTGCCGCCCTGTTCGTTGAACACCCATGCGGTGCGTAAGATAATGTGGCGTTTGCAGGCAGCCTGAACGGCTTGTTCGCCTGCTAATTTGCTGTTGCCGTACACGCTTTGTGGTGCGACTGGGTCGGTTTCGCGGTATGGCGTTTCTCCTTTTCCGTCAAAGACATAGTCGGTGGAAATGTGCAAAATGGTCGCGCCCACTTCTTGCGCGGCAAGGGCTAGATTTTCTGCGCCTGTGGCGTTAATGGCGTGGGCGAGTTCGGGTTCGCTTTCGGCTTTGTCCACGGCGGTGTGGGCGGCGGCGTTGATGATGAAGTCGGGGCGGAATTGGCGCACGATTTGCAAAACGCGCTCGCGGTCGGTGATGTCCAATTCGTTGCGGTCGGCTGCGAAAACTTCAGCTTTGCCGTTTAATTGGGCAACGAGTTGGCTGCCGACTTGTCCGTTTGCGCCTGTGATTAGGTATTTTTTCATATTTAATTCAATCTATTATTTATCAAATTTGTTTTCAGGCTGCCTGAAAATTAACCATAAAAATTACATGAGTAATTGGTTGCTTATCCACATTGCCAAAATC
>JBHARQ010000222.1:0-15222 GCA_041831015.1 Simonsiella sp.
GATTTATTGGTAGGTATGCATTACTTGGAAGGATTTACGCAACGCAACGCAACGCAACGCATTGTCGCATAATTGCTTTTACTTGTAACTCTTTTATCATAATTTTTCCTAATTATCTATGTATTGTTTCACGTGAAACATCATCACATTTTTACATCAAAACATCAATTTTATTGATTAAACCTCACGTTTCACGTGAAACATTACCAAATTTTTGGCTAATTTTTGGTTTCACGTGAAACATACTGATGCTTAACGGTTTTTCAAAGCTTCGGTTAATTGTGGCACAATTTCAAACAAATCGCCAACGATACCATAATCCGCCACATTGAAAATAGGCGCGTCTGGGTCTTTGTTGATTGCCACGATGATTTTACTGTCCTGCATACCCGCAACGTGCTGGATTGCACCCGAAATCCCCACCGCAATATACAATTCAGGCGCAACGATTTTACCTGTTTGCCCCACTTGCGTGTCATTCGGTGCGTATTCCGCGTCCACAGCCGCACGGCTCGCGCCAATCGCTGCACCCAACACGTCCGCTAACGGCGTCAGCACCGCATTAAATTGTTCCGCACTACCCAAAGCGCGTCCGCCTGACACCACCACACGCGCTTGCGTCAATTCAGGGCGGTCAGACTGGGTCAATTCGCGTGAAACAAAACGGCTCAAATTTTGCGCTGGCGTCGCTTCAACCGCTTGAATAGTCGCATTATTTTCACCCACTTCCGCAGCCGCAAACGCACTCGCACGAACCGTCAGCACCAATTTTTCTTCATCGCTTTGCACGGTCGTAAATGCGTTACCTGCATAAATCGGGCGAACAAATGTTTTACTATCAACAACTTCCGTTAAATCCGAAACCTGCGAACAATCCAACAAAGCCGCCACACGCGGTGCAATATTTTTACCAAACGAAGTCGCGGTCATCGCAATGTGAGAATAGGGCGCAGCCAACGACACCACCAAAGGTGCGATTTCTTCCGCCAACGGCTCGACAAAATGCGCTGCGTCCGCATGCAAAACTTGCGCTACACCATTGATTTTACTGGCTTGTTCCGCCACATTCAGGCTGCCTGAACCCACCACCAAAACGTGTACGTCGCCCAATTTTTGCGCGGCTGCCACCGCATGCAAAGTCGCGGCATTTAATTGTTTGCCGTCATGTTCTGCCAAAATTAAAACTGTCATGTTCTCGCTCCTTAAATTGCTTTGGCTGCTGCCAATTTTTCAACCAATTCAGCCACATTCGCCACTTTCACGCCTGCTTGACGCGCTTTGGGTTCGGCAAATTTCACGGTTTTCAGGCTGCCTGAAATCGCCACGCCCAAATTTTCAAGCGATTGTTTTTCCAATGGCTTTTTCTTCGCAGCCATTAAATTCGGCAATTTCACAAAACGCGGCTCATTCAAACGCAAATCCGTACTAATCACCGCAGGCAACTTCAACGCCAGCGTTTCTTCGCCGCCGTCAATTTCGCGCGTAACCAACACTTCGTTCGCGCCCAGTTCCACTTTGCTGGCAAACGTGGCTTGTGGCGCATTCAACAATGCCGCCAAACGCTGCGCGGTTTGGTTCGCGTCATCATCAATCGCTTGCTTGCCCAACAAAATCACTTGCGGCTGCTCGGCTTCGGCAACTTTCTGCAAAATTTTGGAAACGGCGCGGCTGTCCAATTCCGCGTCCGTTTCCACATGAATGGCGCGGTCTGCGCCCATTGCCAACGCGGTACGCAACACGTCTTCGCATTTTTTCTCGCCAATCGACACCGCCACAATCTCGCTGACTTTGCCCGCTTCTTTTAAGCGCACCGCTTCTTCCACCGCGATTTCGTCAAATGGGTTCATCGACATTTTCACATTGCCAATGTCCACGCCCGAACCGTCCGCTTTCACGCGCACTTTAACGTTGTAATCCACAACGCGTTTTACTGCCACCAAAGCTTTCATTTTTGCTCCAAATCTCTTGTTAAATCAATTCACTAATTTTCAGGCAGCCTGAAAACACAAACGCCGCTATTTTAAAGGAATCAGCGGCGTTTGAATAGGTTAGAGTTTTATTTCAATTTTTAAATCAACCATTCCAAAATATAGCTTATCTAAAATTTGCCAGAACGCGGCGTCTTGCCGCCGCACCCACGCTGGTCTCCGTAGCCATATTGAGCGGTATATCAACACACAAATTGCCCATTTAAAAGTAACTTAAATGATTATTTCATACCAAACCAAATCATCACTCTCATTACCATATAAAATAACAAAATGATTATTTAGGCGGTTTTGCGTAACCATTATCAGCAGGGAATGCGCTACCACTTTCAACTTGCCCATTTGGGTCATACAATTCAAACACTGCCGTCCCAATCAAACCCACATTGCGAACCGAACCCACATCCGAATTTGCCGCGTATGAACCACTGGGCGCACTAAAAATAAACGATGCCACCGCATCACTACTTTTACGAAAACCCTCAATCACCAACGTATCATGTGGACGCAACACATAACCCGTATGATAACGGCTGGCAGCTTTGCCATTCAGCACATCCAAACCATCCACGCTGGCAACAATTTCATAAATTTTATCGCTGCGATTACGGTAAACCAATTGATACGCCTGCCCATTTGTGCCACGCAAATAATATTGCCCGCCATCACGGAATAGGGGCAGCAATGCGTTGCGGTCGCTTTGCACCGACCATTCAATTTTACCGTTTGCCAAAGCGATGCTATTCAATTCACGTCCCTGAAACGACTTCGCGGCATAATGCAACACACTTTCATCAATCGGCTGCTCGCTGCGGCGGCGCAAATCCACTTTGGTAACCGATGACGACACTTCATCGCCCCATTGCGTTCCCAATTTTTCAGATGCGCTGGGTGCTTGTTGCGCCGTCGCCATTGATTCGCTTGACCGATTATCGCTGCTGGCTGGCGCACCGCAAGCAGAGAGTAGGGCAGCAATCACCAACATCGCCACAGCATTCATAGAGCGTGCAACTTTCATTATAAAATCCTTTTAATTTAATCCGTTACAATAAAACATCAAATTTTTTGATGTATTAAAAAATACGCCTATCATAGCAAACAACTGGTCGGAATAGAAAGGTTTATTTGCCGAATCTGATTCACATCAAATGAATTAATTCAAATTTTCAGGCTGCCTGAAATGTATTTTTTATGCAAAATGAATTGAATTTCCTATTATTTGGCTTACTTTTTTAAAAATTGTTTCGTTGGACGCGTAGTCCTCGCCGCTCGGCGATAGAGCGCAAACCATCAAATCACCACTTATTTTATTTTGTCGCGTACCGAACGGAAGCCTGAAAATAAAAAAACGCTTGTTTTCAAAATCATTTGATTGCATAATACGTTCTTTCATTTTTCAATTTTGCGTTACGAAAGGATACATCATGCACAGCACTATTTCTATCCACACTTCAACACGCAGCCTGAACGCCTTGCGCGGATTCTAATATCTCGCCTGTTTGGGCTGCTTTCTCTCATTTATTTTTCACAATGTGTTATTTAATTCAAAAATGCCGCTTTCAGGCAGCCTGAAACACGTCTTGTGAAAATGCACCATGAAAGTTTCCCCCAATGGGCAATATTATTATTATCAAAAATTCAAACACTTGGATTGAAGGCAACGCCATCCAACAATTAGAACACACCGCCACCTTACCCAACATGCGCCATGTGGTCGGGATGCCAGATTTACACGCTGGACGCGGCTATCCGATTGGCGCGGCATTTTTCAGCGTCGGGCGATTTTACCCTGCGCTGATTGGCAACGACATCGGCTGCGGCATGGCATTGTGGCAAACCGATTTGCCAGCGCATTCATTCAAAATCAACCAATTAATCAAAAAACTAGGCAGCATTGACGCACCATTAGATGACACATGGGCAGCGCGAATGGCTGAATTATTGCCACCCCAGCTCCATTCATCGGCACTCGGCACGATTGGCGGCGGCAACCATTTCGCCGAATTGCAAGCGGTGGAAACCATTTACGCCCCCGAATGGCTACCCGAATCATTCAACCCCAAATATTTGCAATTATTGGTGCATAGCGGTTCACGCGGTTTGGGGCAACACATTTTGCGCCAACATGTGGCACAATTCAGCCATACTGGTTTAGCAGAAAATACCGTAGCAGCAAATACTTATCTGGAACAACATGAATCAGCGTTGCAATTTGCACGCGCCAATCGCCAGTTGATTGCCGAGCGCATGTTGGCGCGTTGGAATGCGGACGGCGCGCGTTTGTTGGATGTGCATCACAATTTCTTGCAAGCCATTTCATTTCATGGCGAATCAGGCTGGCTGCATCGCAAAGGCGCAACGCCAAGTGATGCAGGATTGGTGCTGATTCCAGGGTCGCGCGGTGATTACAGCTATTTGGTGCGCCCATTGGTGGAGCAGGGCGAGAAGTCATTGTTTTCATTGGCACATGGGGCAGGGCGCAAGTGGCAGCGCAGCGAATGCAAAGGACGTTTGTCGCACAAATTTTCCGCCGACCATTTACGCAAAACCGCTTTGGGTGGCGTGGTGATTTGTGAAGATAAGTCTTTGATTTACGAAGAAGCACCGCAAGCCTACAAAAAAATTGATGATATTATCACGGCAATGTTGGAGGCGGATTTATTGCAACTGGTGGCGCGATTGAAACCTGTTTTGACGTATAAAACGGCTGGGAGCTGCCACGATTAATTCGGGCGCAATCCGTTGCGTGCCACGGGTTTAAGCGTGGGTGTGGCGGCGCAACGCCACGTTCCCGTTCCGATAGAAACATTTATTTAATCAACTAGATATTTAAAATAAGCAATTTTTTTTGATGATTTCTGAACTTTGCCAGAACGCGGCGTTGCGCCGCCGCACCCACGCTTTTGGGCGGTGGCACGAACGGTTTGGCGATGATGGTTTTGGATTCATCAATTTTATAGGATATTTATGATTTATTTACAATTATCAACAGGGCAATCGCCTGTAGAATGTCAATATTTCGCGCGTTTTGTGTGGCACAAAATGTTGCAAGAAGCGGCTGCCATGAATGTGGTGGCAGATGTGGTGGCGGAAACGCCGAGTAAATATGGTTTGTTATCGGCGGTGCTGGCGGTATCGGGAGACGATGAAGCGGCGTTTGCGGCGCGGTGGCTGGGGACGTTGCAATGGGTGTGTGCCAGTCCGATGCGTCCAAATCATTTGCGAAAAAATTGGTTTGTGGCGGTGGCGCGGCTGCCTGAAATGCCAGCTTTGCCTGATGACGATGCAGTGCGTTTTGAAACGTGTCGGGCGAGCGGCAAAGGCGGTCAGCATGTGAATAAAACGGACAGCGCGGTTCGCGCCACGCATTTGGCAACTGGTGTGAGTGTGCGAGTGGAAAGTGAGCGCAGCCAGCATGCGAATAAGAAACGGGCGTTGCAATTATTGGCGATGAAATTGACGGCGGCGCATTCGGCGGCTTTGGGCGAACGGGCAGCGGCGGAACACGCGCAGTTGTATCGTTTGGAACGGGGGAATGCGGTGCGGGTGTTTCGCGGTATGAATTTTGTGGAATCGTGAATGAATTTGCGCTCGGTCGTCTACGCAGCAACAGAGCGCAAATTTACCAAAATTTTTCTAAAAAAATTAATAGAATGTAATTTTATTGCAATGCATTACGTGCGCGCATACATTCCCTAATTTTACCATCACGTGTGAATTTATCTTTAATATGGGTGTAATGTTGAGCGCACATTGCTTGCACTTCAGTAGTACGATTGGCTTGAATAGATTCAACGTGTCTTGATTGAACTTGTTCAGCCGTGGTAGATGAACAAGCGGTTAAAATGACCAAACTAGAAATGGATAAAAATAATGGTAACGATTTCATTTGAGTACCTCTTATTGTTGAGAAAGTTTTTTACGAATATCTATTAATGCTTGTTTTAATGCAGCATCTTGTTCTGCCATTTTATCTAATGTAAAGCCTTGATTTTTATCTACCAGCAAACATTGGATATTGGCATCGTACACCGCTGCCACATTATTTAAATTGATTTTGGGATTTTGGGCGACAGCATCGTGGCATTGTTCATAGGCCTGTTGAAAGGCTTTGGCTTGCTCGTTGCTGGCGTCCATTTTAAGCAATCCTGCTTTGAATGGGTCGGGCAGATTGTCAAGGATTTCAGGAGAAATTTGTTGCACGGCTTGTTTGGTGGCGGTGGCTGCGACATCTTGTCCACCGTTCTGCCAAATAAAACCACCGACTGCCAATGCGCCTGCGCCCAGTGTTCCCAATATGCCTTTTTTCACGTCCATGAGATTTGATTCCCCAAAAATTCGTGATTTTAACAAAAATAAATCTTTCAGGCTGCCTGAAATTTCGCAACGATTTAATTTATATCAATAAAATAGATAAGATACTCAACAAAATTTGAATGCCATCGCCAATTTGTGGGACAATACGGCTTTTCCCAACCACTCTTAAATTTTTGGAGACAACATGAGCGTTAAAGTTGCAATTAATGGTTTTGGTCGTATTGGTCGCTTGGCATTGCGTCAAATCGTGAAAACCGAAGGCGTGGAAGTCGTAGCTGTAAACGATTTGACCCCTGCTGATATGCTGGTTCACTTGTTTAAATACGACACCACTCAAGGTCGTTTCAACGGTACCGTTGAATTGAAAGACGATGCGATGGTGGTAAACGGCAAAGAAATCAAAGTATTTGCAAAACCAAATCCAGAAGAATTGCCTTGGAAAGAATTGGGCATTGACGTTGTATTGGAATGTACAGGTTTCTTCACCAGCAAAGACAAAGCGGAAGCACACGTTCGCGCAGGCGCACGCAAAGTGGTGATTTCTGCCCCCGGTGGCAATGATGTGAAAACCGTGGTATTCAATGTAAACCACAACATCTTGGACGGCAGCGAAACCGTGATTTCTGCAGCATCTTGCACCACCAACTGCTTGGCACCAATGGCTGCGGTATTGCAAAACCAATTCGGCGTGGTACAAGGTTTGATGACCACCATCCACGCTTACACAGGCGACCAAAACACATTGGACGCACCACACCGCAAAGGCGATTTCCGCCGCGCGCGCGCTGCTGCTGCCAACATCGTGCCAAACAGCACAGGCGCAGCCAAAGCGATTGGTTTGGTGATTCCTGAATTGAACGGTAAATTGGACGGCGCAGCACAACGCGTACCTGTAGCGACGGGTTCTTTGACTGAATTGGTGTGCGTATTGGAAAAAAATGTAACCAAAGACGAAGTAAACGCTGCCATGAAAGCGGCTGCTACTGAATCATTTGGCTATACTGAAGAAGAATTGGTTTCTTCAGACATCATCGGCATGGAATTCGGTTCATTGTTTGATGCGACTCAAACACGCGTACAAACCGTTGGCGACAAACAATTAGTGAAAACCGTGGCTTGGTATGACAATGAAATGTCTTACACTTGCCAATTAGTTCGCACATTGAAATTCTTCGCTGAAAAAATCTAATGATGTGATGACGTGAATGTGATTTAAAACATTCAAGGCTGCCTGAAAATCAATCTTTCAGGCAGCCTTTTTATTTTCACAAAATTTCAAATTTTTAATTTATTGATTTTTTAATTATAATTAATAAATCTCATCTTAATACTTTAAACATCAAAAAATTTGATGTATCATTCAGTCAATCCATTTGATGCCATTTATCGCGTTTGCAAATTTTTGCGGACTTTTTTAGCCAAATTTGGGAATTTGGCGATTAAGCCAGCGATGAATATTACGTTGATGATTTTCGCTCTCATACGGCGTTTGCATTTGATAACTCAAGTAAGCATTTTCAATTTGTTGAAACGGGTGAACGTCAGGCGATGGGGTTTCAGACACTTTATCGTGGCTTAAATGCGACAATAATCGGCGTAGAAATTGCTCAAATTGCTTGCGTTCTGCTGCTGAAAATGGCGACAGCATTTGGCGGCGCGCTGCTGCACAAATGGGCGCGGCGGCTTGAATGCATTTCACACCTGCATCAGTCAGTTGCAGCACAATTTGGCGGCGGTCTTGGCGATTTTCATGACGGCGCAGCAAGCCTTTGCCCACCAAATCATCAGATAAGCGCGTGAGCGATGTACGGGTTAAATCCAGTAAACTACTGAGTGTAGAAGGTAAAATCTGATAATCAGGCGCGGCGTATGCCATCAACAACGCTGTCCATTCGTGATGCTGAATGTGAAATGGCAACAGGGCTTGATTCAACTCATTAATGATACGCGGATGAATGTGATGAAACAGGCGCAATAAGATAAATTGGCTGTCTGCACATTGTGGCGTTTGCAAAGTTGCCTGTTTAAGATTTTGTTCTAATTGAATAAATGGATTTTCACTCATGATAAAATCGCATGGCTGAAACTAAAAATTAGATTATAATTACTATGTTGATAATTAGCAATGGTATTTTTGGTTTTCACAATCCCTATGGCTCATGCACTGAAAAGCTGCTTGACGCATTCAAAACTGCTATAATTCCGCCCTTTAAAACTTTGCCCGAGATTTTGAATTATGCTGCGCACCATTCCCTATTTTGAACGCCATTTGGAACAGGATTTAAGCCGCGTGAATGTGGTTGTGAATCAAGCTGTCCAATCTGATGTGGCTCTGATTTCACAAATTGGCACTTATATTATTGGTGCAGGTGGTAAGCGTTTGCGCCCCATTTTGACGATTTTGTCTGGTAAATGTTTGGGTTATGATGACGACAAGTTGTATTCGCTGGCGGCGATGGTGGAATTTATCCACACATCAACGCTGCTACACGATGATGTGGTGGACGAAAGCGAATTGCGCCGCGGCAGAAAAACGGCAAACAATTTGTTTGGCAATGCGGCGGCGGTGTTGGTGGGCGACTTTTTGTACACCCGCGCGTTTCAGTTGATGGTAGGTTCAGGCAGCCTGAAAATTTTGGAAGTGATGGCAGATGCCACCAACATCATTGCCGAAGGCGAAGTGATGCAGCTGATGAATATTGGCAATGTGGACATTACCGAAGCCGAATATGTGCAAGTGATTCAATACAAAACCGCGAAATTATTTGAAGCTGCCGCGCAAGTGGGCGCGATTTTGGCAGGGGCAACCGCCGAACAAGAACAGGCTTTGAAAGATTTTGGTATGTATATGGGAACCGCGTTCCAGATTATTGATGATGTGCTGGATTATTCAGGCAGCGTGGAACAAATTGGCAAAAATGTCGGCGATGATTTGGCGGAAGGCAAACCGACTTTGCCACTCATTTATTTGATGCAACAAGGCAGCGAGCAAGCCGCGCAAGATGTTCGTACCGCTTTGCAAAATGCTGACCGTGAATATTTTGATAAAATTCATGCTCATGTTACCGCGTCTGATGCATTGGATTATTGTATGCAGCAAGCGCGTCAAGCGGTGAATCAGGCGATTGATTGTTTAAAATGGTTGCCTGAAAATGAAGTAACCATCGCCATGCGTCAAATGGCAGAATTATCGGTGGCGCGAGTATCGTAAATGTGGGGACAAATCAATCCTGTATCGCTGTTTTTGGTGGTGCTGATTGCGCTGGGTGTGTTGGGCAATAATGCGACGATTACCATTGCGGCGGCGGTATTGTTGCTGATTCAGCAGACTTTTTTGGCGAAATATTTGCCGTTGGTGGATAAATATGCGTTGCCGTGGGGCATTATTTTGCTGACGATTGGGGTGTTGAGTCCGTTGGTATCGGGTAAAACGAAGTTGCCGCCATTATCGGAAATTTTCAGTCTCAAGATGCTGTTGGCGATGGCGACGGGTGTGTTGGTGGCGTATTTGGGCGGACGGGGTGTGCCGTTTATGTCGGTGCAGCCGATGTTGGTAACGGGTTTGTTGATTGGTACAATTATTGGTGTGGCGTTTTTGGGTGGGGTGCCAGTTGGCCCGTTGATTGCGGCTGGTTTGTTGTCTTTTTTTATTGGTAAAATGTAATTTTCGGTACACGGGCTAATGTAACTACGGAGAACGCACTGTTCCCTGCCACACACCTAAAAGCGTGGGTGCGGCGGCAAGACGCCGCGTTCTGGCAAATATTCAGCAAATCTTTCAAACAATGCGCGTACTGAAAATGTAAATAAAACAATTTGTCTCGCCATAGTTCAACGGATAGAACGCATGCCTCCTAAGCGTGAAATACAGGTTCGATTCCTGTTGGCGAGGTTTTTTTTCAGGCTGCCTTTGAATGAATAAGGTAACCACGCAGAATTGGTATGATAAAAATCCCCAAATTGAAATCCATTCAATTTGGGGATTTGATTTTAATGGGACAATTCGTCCATCCAAACCGATTCTGGCTCGCACGCAATGGCGCGTTTTTCGTCTGCCCATTCGCCCAAATCAATTAATTGGCAGGTTTCGCTGCAAAATGGACGAAAGGTATTTTCAGGCAGCCACGCGACGGGTGCAGCACAGGTCGGACATTTGACGGTCAAGGTGTCAGCCATTAGCGTTTGCCTCGTTTTTTCGCTGGAGTAGGCTGTGCTGGTGCGGCTTTGGGCGGTTCGGCTTGGGGCGCGGGTTCGGTCGTTTTAGCAGGTTTTTCGGGGCGCACCCAGCCTTCAATCACGGTTTGACGCGCACGCGCTACGACCAATTTATTGGGTTCACAATCTTTGGTAATCACGCTGCCTGCGCCTGTGGTGGCTTTGTCGCCAATTTTCACAGGGGCAACCAGCATGGTATCCGAGCCAATACGCACTTCATCGCCAATCACGGTTTTGTGTTTATTCACACCGTCATAATTGCAAGTAATCGTGCCTGCGCCGATATTGGTTTTGCTGCCAATGGTGGCATCGCCCAAATAAGTGAGATGGTTGGCTTTGCTGCCTTTGCCGATGGTGCTATTTTTCACTTCTACGAAATTGCCAATATGCACTTCGTCTGCCAACACCGCATTCGGACGCAAACGGGCAAATGGCCCAATTTGTGCATTCGCGCCAATCTCGCAGTCTTCCAAATGGCTAAACGGTGCAATCACGGTACCTGCACCAATTTTGGCATTTTTAATCACGCAATTTGCGCCAATTTGCACATCGTCTGCCAATTCATTGTTGCCTTCAAAAATGCAGTTAATGTCAATGACGACATCTTGACCCACTTTCAGGCTGCCGCGAATATCCAAACGCATCGGGTCGCGCAAGGTAACACCTTGTTTTAATAATTGATTTGCTAATTGTGTTTGGTAAATGCGTTCTAATTCAGCCAATTGAACTTTATTATTCACACCTGCCGCCAAATAAGACGCATGTACCGTTAATGGATTCACATCCACACCATCACGCGTTGCCAAGCCAATCACATCGGTCAAATAATATTCGCCTTGTGCATTATTTGAACTGAGCGCATTCAACCAATTTTCTAAATATTTATTTGGTAAAACAAAAATGCCTGTATTGATTTCACGAATGGCTTTTTGTTCAATACGCGCATCTTTTTCTTCCACAATCGCCTCCACTTTACCATCACGATTGCGGATAATGCGACCATAGCCTGTTGGATTATCCAAAATATCGGTTAATAAGCCCACTTGCTCATCAGCCACATTCAGCAAATCTACCAATGTATTGGTATCAATCAACGGCACATCGCCATACAACACCAATGTGCGTCCATACGGCGGAATATGCGGCAATGCCATTTTCACGGCGTGTCCTGTACCAAGTTGTTCGGTTTGTTCCACCCAGTTCACTTGGGTTTTGTGAGCCAGTTGTGCCAATACTTGCTCTTTGCCGTGTCCAATCACGACACTGATGCTGCTGGGTTTGAGCGTTTCCGCCGTATCAATCACATGTTCCAACATGGATTTGCCCGCGATTTGGTGCAATACTTTGGGCAATTTTGAATACATGCGCGTGCCTTTACCAGCCGCTAAAATCACAACGTTTAATGACATAGTTTGTTTCCTTGTGGATAACTTATCTTAATCTTATCAAATTATCATAAAATACAAAATGTTAATTTTGAAACACGATGGTCGTCGGGCTTAAAAAATTATTCTGTTGCAGGCAATATCGCATGTTGCTGCGGACGAAATTCGTGATAATGCGTATTTTGCGATGCCGCGCCATTGGTGTAATACACCCCTGTGCCAGTGGGATATTTTTGGCGAATTTGGGTTTTACCGTATTGGTAGGGCGCAAATTCCCAAGCACACGCCGACAACATGCTGACCGCAAACCATAACACCACTCTCATAATCAACCTTTCAATGAAAATCGGGATTGTAAACGTTTTTGTGGATTTCAGGCAGCCTTTGCGTGATGTCAATTTGATTGGCTTTGATTCATCACAAATATCCCGATGCTACTCACAATTTATCCACCACTTATCCACAAATCAAAATATTTGATATAACATAAAATTCAATTAGTTAAATAATTAGCCAAATTTTTATCCACAATTCAACACCAGCACAAAGTGGATTGCCTGAATATCTTTTTTAGCTGCGATTGATATTTTCAGGCAGCCTGAAAGGTGTGCGGATATTTTGACGGGAACGCGCGTCTTGCCGCGCACCACGCTTTTGGGTTTGCGGCACGTTTTCCGCCCACACTTCATCGCAACGATGTAGCGTGGGCTATGCCCACGATTAACCCACATCATTTTCAAGTTGAAACCTTTGCAAAACTCACTACACCGTCATTCCTGCGTAGGCAGGAATCCAAGTATCCACAAAACAAACATATGTTTCTTAATCGGAAAATTGGATTACCGCCTGCGCGGTAATGACGGTGTAGCCTGTCATCGTGGGCATAGCCCACGCTACATTTTACACTACGAAGAACACTCCGTTCCTCACCACCCACCCAAAAGCGTGGTGCGCGGCAAGACGCGCGTTCCCGTCAAAATATCCGCGCACAATATTTCAGGCTGCCTTTCGGTACACAACAAAATTTAAATCATGCCACATGGAGCGGCGACGGCTCGTCGCCAATGATTGAATTTCATCAAAATGAAATTGGTGGTGTACTTGAAATATGGCGACGAGCCGTCGCCGCTCCATTTTTGTCGTGTACTTTCAGGCTGCCTGAAAATCGTGTCCATTTTAATCAATAATCAAAAAAGCTACCTGAAAAATACATTTTCAAGCAGCTTTCACATTGTTTAATTATTCCACCGTAACCGATTTCGCCAAATTACGCGGTTTATCCACATCGGTGCCACGCGCCAATGCCGCATGATACGACAACAACTGTACTGGAATCGTATGCACAATCGGCGACAACGTACCAACATGACGCGGTGTGCGAATCACATGAATGGTTTCGCTGTCGGCGGTGTAATCGCTGTCCAAATCGGTAAACACAAACAATTCACCGCCACGCGCTGACACTTCCTGCATATTCGCTTTCACTTTGTCCAGCAAACCATCGTGCGGCGCAATCACCACAATCGGCATATTTTCATCTACCAACGCCAACGGACCGTGTTTCAATTCGCCTGCTGGATAGGCTTCGGCGTGAATGTAGGTAATTTCTTTCAGTTTCAACGCGCCTTCCAAGGCGATTGGGTAATGAATGCCGCGTCCCAAGAACAACGCGCTCGATTTTTTCGCAAATTTCTGCGCCCAAGCCGCAATTTGTGGCTCTAAATTCAAAACGTGTTGAATGCTGCCTGAAAGTTCGCGCAATTCCTGTGTATAACTTGCCAACTGCTCGTCTGACACTTTGCCGCGCATACGACCCAACGTCACCGCCAAACCAAACAACACCACTAATTGCGTGGTAAATGCTTTGGTAGAAGCCACGCCAATTTCCGCCCCTGCGCGTGTGTACAACACTAATTCGCTGTTGCGCGGCAATGCCGATTCCATCACATTGCAAATAGACAAGCTGTGTTCGTGTCCCAATGCTTGCGCGAATTTCAAGGCTTCCATCGTGTCCAAAGTTTCGCCTGATTGCGAAATGGTGATGACTAATTGTTTCGGATTGGCAATCACATCGCGGTAACGGTATTCGCTGGCAATTTCCACATCGCACGGCACACGCGCAATGCTTTCCAGCCAGTTTTTGCCTGTCAAAGCGGCATAATAAGACGTGCCACACGCCAAAATTTTAATGCTATCAATGTCGTTAAACACTTGCGCGGCATTTGCGCCAAAGTTTTCGGGAATAAAGCCACCGTCCAAGAATACTTCTGCGGTATCGGCAACGGCGCGTGGTTGTTCGTGAATTTCTTTTTGCATGAAATGGTTGTACATGCCCAATTCCAACGACGCCAACGACAATTCAGACTGCTTGATTTCACGCGAAACCGCATTGCCCGATTTATCCAATAATTGCACAAAACCATTGGCATTGAGCAAGGCAATGTCGCCATCTTCCAAATACGCAATTTTGCGCGTAAACGCAATCACGGCAGACACATCAGACGCAATAAAGGTTTCGCCTTCGCCCAACGCCACCAACAACGGGCAACCCATACGCGCCACCACCATGTTTTCGGCATTGTCTTGTGAAATCACGGCAATCGCATAAGCACCGTGAAAGCGTTTGCAGGCTGCCTGAACGGCTGCAAACAAATCGCCACCGTTTTGGTCGTATTCGTGGCGTACGCTGTGAGAAATGACTTCGGTGTCGGTTTGTGACTCAAATTCGTAGCCCAAACCTTGCAAGCGGCTGCGTTCCGCTTCAAAGTTTTCAATAATGCCGTTATGCACCACCGCAATTTTGCCGCCTGAAATGTGGGGGTGGGCATTGGGTTCGGTTACGCCGCCGTGGGTTGCCCAGCGCGTGTGTCCGATACCGATTTGTCCGAACACGCCTTTTTCTTTGGCTGCGTCTTCCATATTGGCAACGCGACCCACGCGGCGAACGCGTTTGATTTTGCCTTCGGTCAATACGGCAATGCCCGAAGAGTCATAACCGCGATATTCCAGACGTTTCAAGCCGTCTGTCAAAAAATCCACTACATTATTGTTTGCGCTACGAATAGCACCGACGATACCGCACATAAAAGTTCCTTAGTATCCAAATTAAAAAAATATTCAAACCGCCCCACTTTTCAGGCAGCCTGAAACGAAAACGTGGCGATTATACGCCGTGTTGTGTTAAAAAATGTTCACAGTCAAACTTTAACATTGGTGGAATAATAGGGTAGTTATCCACATTGATTGATTATTTGGTTCAATTTATCCACATTTATCGGATGATATTTTCCGATTTATGCACAGGGTTATTGACCGAA
>JBHARQ010000223.1:0-4156 GCA_041831015.1 Simonsiella sp.
AAAGTAAGCCAAATACATTAACAAAATTAACTTTTCCTATTTGAAACAAACATGTCAGACTAGCTGAACGCTTATTTTTATGGGAAACGTATTGAACTTTCTATTATTTGGCTTACTTTTTTAAAAAGTAAGTCGCCTGCGCGGCGATAGAGCGCAAACCTTAAAATAATTTGATGAAAATGAAGAAGATGACAACAAAAAATCCTGTTTCTTTGCGCCGCCGATTGTTTTCGTTGGCGTATGAAAGTTTGCTGATTGGTTCGGTTACGCTGCTGACTTTGCTGGTGTTGGGTATGCTGCAAACGTTTATTCAGCAGCAAGTAGCGTTGCCGTTGGCGGTGTTTTCGCTGGTGTATGTGGTGGCGTTGTTGGGCGCGTGGTGGTTTTATTTCAAGATGAATTGGGTGCGCGAACAGCAAACTTTACCCATGCGCGTGTGGAAAATCGGGCTGCAAAGTGTTTCAGGCAGCCGTGCGACCGTGCGCGAATTGCGTTTGCGATTTATGTGGGCGTGTGTGTTTTTGGTGTTTGTGCCGTTGGCAGCGTATGCGGGTTTTCGGTTTGTGATGGGCGTGTCGCCACGCGCTGCGATGGGTTTGGCGTTGCTGTGGTGGATTTTGCCGTGGGGATTTGCGAAATTGCATCCGCGTAAACAGTTTTTGTATGACTATTTGGCTGGCACGGAATTGGTGGATTGGCGCGAGAAAGAGACGGGAAAATCTTGAACGCACATGACGGTTTGCCTGAACAGCCCAACCTATACAACAGAGCGCAAAACTCAAACGCGCCAGTAACCTAAAGCGTGGGGAGCAAGACGCCGCGTTCTGGCAAATTTCAGGCAGCCTGAAAAGTGGAAATTTTCTCTTTTCAAGCTGCCTGCCATAGATTCACATTTCAAACTCAGTTAATTAGGCAAATTCTCTTCAAAAATGTCCAACAAAGGTTGCCATTTTTCAAAAATTTCATTGGCTAATTCGCTTGTGGGAATGCGTAGCCATGTGGAAGATTCCCAATGGCGCAAATCATTATCCAGCCATTTCCAAAATTCCCAACTGTCAGATTTACCACTCCCCATTTCTTTATGCAACGCGGCAAATTTTTGAATTAATTGTGCATTACAAGAACGATATTGTTTTTTATCTATCCATGTTCCGTACTTACAATTGTGGTAATAAGTACCATCAAATTCAATTCCAATACCTGTCTCGCTTGTACCTATTTGAATAACCCAACCTAGCCACATATAGCGAGATGATGGCTGAAATAAGGAACATGTAACCCAACCCTCTTTAACCATTTTAGGATAATGCGCACGGCATTTTTCGCCTAATTGTTCTTGTAATTGATGCCACAAATGTTCACGAATTTGTTGTTCTGCTGCAATCACTTGCAAAGCTGCGTCTAAATGATTCGGATTAGCAACAATTTGTTCAACCAAAGCATTGCTTTCTGTGGTTTCACCCATAATGTCTTCCTTTAAAAATTGAATTAAAAATTCAGTAAATTGGCTGATTTTGGGCGCAAAAATCGGGGCATTTTCTAACCAATCCATTAAGCCATCAGCATCTAAAATTTTAAGTGTATTTTGTTGAATGTGTTTTTCAAATTCAGTTTGTGAAATAGATTGTTCACTGGGTTCACGATAAAAAGAGGGTAAATAAATCAAACAATGTGGTTGAGTATATTTTTCCAAATCTTTCAAATAATCGTTTATTTGATTGTTTTGGTCTGACGCATCGCGCAATTTATTTTCAATAGACAATACCCAAACGCATTTTTGATTAATGAATCCTTCAATCAAAATATCATGACGACGCCTGCCGTGTTGGGTGTTTTTTTCTAGTGAAACGCGCACCGTTTCATAGCCTAAAAAGGAATGCAAGCGCATCTTTTTGAGAAACGCATTTAAGAGCAAATCGCCTTGTCCATGCGTTTCATTGGGATTGAGTAAAAATGCCAATATTGCCGATAAACCATTTTCATCGGTTGTAAAAAAACGAAATGGATTGAAACGATTAGCATCGCGCAATTCATTTTTTCGGGCAATGGCGCGGTGTTTTTCCAAGTCTTGATAAATGGTTTGTAAAAATTCAAGTGATTGTTGAATGGTTGCCATTTGAGTTACTTATTGAAAATAATGGATAAAATGGTTTTTCAGGCTGCCTGAAAAGTGGAAATTCTCCCTTTCAGGCTGCCTGAATGTTATTCGCTAAACGCACAATCCTATTTCTGATGCGCTTTCTTACTGCTCACTTGACGTTTTTTCACTTTACCGCCGCTATTGCGTACTTTTTCATCTTTACGCCCTTCGCGTTTGGCAATGCGGTTACTTAAACTCACGCGGCGAAGTGGTTTATTTTTCACTTCTTTTGCCGTTTCTTCATACGGATTGTCCGACACATTGTATTGAATACGCAATGGCGTACCCTGCAAATTAAACGCCTTGCGGAACGTCTGCGTCAAATAGCGCGTGTAGCTGTCGCCAATCGCGTGTAACGAATTGCCGTGAATGACAATAATCGGCGGATTGCTGCCACCTTGGTGCGCGTAACGCATTTTCGGGCGCACCAAACCAGCGCGTGGCGGTTGTTGGCGTTCAATCGCGCTTTGCAATACGCGCGTGATTTTCGGGGTTGGCATTTTGATAAACGCGGCATCGTAGGCAGCCTGAATGCTCTCAAACAAACCGTCAATACCTTTTTCTTTCAATGCTGAAATATAATGAAATTTCGCAAAATCAAGGAAATACAATTTACGTGCAATATCACGCTTAATATCATTGCGGCGTTCTTCGGAAATGCCGTCCCACTTGTTCACGGCAATGACCAAAGCGCGACCCGCTTCCAACGCAAAACCTGCAATCGTGGCATCTTGGTCGGCAATATCCTGTTGCGCGTCCAACACCAACACCGCCACATTTGCCGCCTCCACCGCTTGCATTGCCTTGATAACCGAGAATTTTTCTACCGCTTCATCAACCTTGCCGCGTCTGCGCACACCAGCCGTATCAATAATGGTAAACGGCTTGCCTTCGCGTTCAAAATCAATGTGAATACTATCGCGGGTCGTGCCAGCCATATCAAACGCAATCACGCGCTCTTCGCCCAAAATCGCATTGACCAACGTGGATTTGCCCACATTCGGACGACCGATAATTGCAAAGGTAGGGTGTGAATTATCGGTTTCTTCTTCGGTGGCATCGGGGAATTTTTCCAGAATATCTTCAATGAGATAATACACGCCATCGCCATGTGCGCCCGAAATCACATACGGCTCGCCCAATGCCAATTCGTAAAACTCGGCTGCCAACACATTGCGGTTGCCGCCTTCGCCTTTATTGACCGCCAAAAACACAGGGCGTGGCGATTGGCGCAAACGGTCGGCAATGATTTTATCTTGTGGCGTCAAGCCTGTACGCGCGTCCACCAAAAAAACCACCGCGTCTGCTTCGTCAATGGCTTGCAAGGTTTGTTTTGCCATTTCGTGCAAAATGCCGCTGTCCACCACAGGCTCAAAACCGCCTGTATCGACAACAAGATAGGGTTTGCTGCCAACGCGTCCGTGTCCGTAATGGCGGTCGCGTGTCAGCCCTGGTAAATCGTGTACCAGCGCGTCTTTGGTTTTGGTTAAGCGGTTGAATAAGGTGGATTTGCCCACGTTTGGTCTGCCCACTAGGGCGATGGTTGGTTTCATAGGTTTGGTCTTTCTTCTGTGTCAGGCTACTTGTTGTTGGGTAGCAAGCAGGTGCGCAAGGCACGGGGTTAAAAAAAATTTATAACTTATTGTTTTTCATAAAGTCAATAACACGTTGTTCAACTTTAATCGCATGAGCAGGGATTGGTTTCTTTAAAATTAAACCGTTAAGTGAACGACAACGACTTAATGCAACATAGACTTGACCATGTGCAAAAGCTTTATCAGCATCAATAATTACATTATCAAAAGTTAAGCCTTGACTTTTGTGTATTGTCATTGCCCATGCTAAACGTACTGGAAGTTGCGAATATTTACCAATCACATGACTAATTATTTGTCCACGTTCTTTTTTATATTCGTATTTTTCCCAAGTATAAACAGATATATTCACAATTTCATTATTTTCAAATAAACGTACCCTGATTAAATTTTCAATTGCAGTTAATATGGAACCATCTTC
>JBHARQ010000224.1:0-3748 GCA_041831015.1 Simonsiella sp.
ATCATCTTATTGATGATAAATATTATTTTTAAATCATCATGTTAACGCAATATGATTTGATTAATCACATTGGAGGACTCTTTTATGAAAATGCGTCAAATTTCAAGTGCATTGCTATTGATTCTAGGTTTAGCCGCTTGCGGTCAATCAAACGACAATCAAGCCAACCAAGCTACTCAAACCGAAACTCCTAAAGCCAATACCGCCGCCCCAAGTACGCCTGCCAACACCTCTTCAGGCACCGTCTATCGTGTGGGGACAGATGCCATTTACCAGCCTTACAATTTTCGTGATATACATGGCAATGTTTCAGGTTTGGATATTGATGTATTGAATGCCATTGCCAAAAATCAAGGCTTTACGGTGGAATATGTTCCCATTAAATACGAAATTTTGTTGAACAATTGGAAAAGCCAAAACATTGATATTATTACCAATGGCCTTGCTTTCAACAATATTAAAGAAGATGCCAATTTGGTTGCGTCCAATCCCTATATGTTTTCTGGCGACTGCATTGCCGCGCGCAAGCAAGAAGATTTTAATCAATGGCATCAAAAACGCGTCATCACCATTACCGATGATTACATTGACGATGATTTAATTTCCGAACATCATATTAAAAAAGAACAAATTCAACAAGTTAAAACCTTGTTTCTGGGTCTAAAAGCCTTGTTGCAAGGTAAAGGGGATATTTTTGTCAGCGATTGCACTGCCATCCGCTACAATGCTATGGCAGATACATTCAAAAATCACCCCTTCGCCATTAAGCAAATTAATGACCAAACCGATGTGGCGCAGACAGGTTTGATTTTTGCTATTAATAAAGATAAGCCTGAACTGGTCAATAAAATCAATGCTGGCTTGAAAAATTTAAGAGAAAATGGCGATTTGGAAAAAATAGTAACCAAATGGGGTGGGGAAATTCATTAATTTCGTCATTTAAATCATTGTATTAAAATAATTTTAGGGGCTAATAACAGTGAAATGGTGTTATTAGCCCCTAAAATTAAAATCAACGAATACCTGATTTTTTAACGCTTTCTACATAACCATGGTCATTTAATCGAATATGACGGAATAACCAACCATCTAATAAATTTAATAATTCTTCGCCTGCGGCATTTTCACCATTTTCAAAGCGTGTTTGCATACCAACCATTTTATTCACAAAATTTTCATGAACTTTTTTATGTGGCTCCAGCATATGATATTCTGCTTGGCGCAACATTTCTTCCTCATAGCTAAAATGTGCGACTGTATAATCAATCAGATTTTCTAAAGCATTGCGAGTATCAATAAAATTACCTGCTTCAAATGCGTCTGCAAATAAATTGATGCGCTCCACTAATACTTTATGTTGTTCATCAATATCCTCAAAGCCTGTGTCCAAATCGGCTGTCCAGTAAACTAAAGGCATGGTGTGCTCCTAATGCGTTGTACTAATGCGTTGTAATTAAATGTAGTTAAATTATCGTTAAGACGAATTTTCTTATTTTATAAAAAATACTCTTTACATTCTTTGAGTTAAATCAATATTTTTATATTATGTGTTTATTTTATGATGATTATCTGAATAATAAATGAGACGTATGAATCTTTTCATCCACACGCCCCATATTGATAAATTTATTTACAACAAAAATATCGTCGCCAAACCCAAAAAGATTAAAAATCCCCCTGAATCCGTTACCGCCGTAATCAACACCGAACTACCCAACGCAGGGTCTTTGCCGATTTTCTCCATTGTTACAGGAATCAACACCCCCAAAATTGCCGCCAGCAGCAAATTCAACGTCATCGCCGCCACCATCACCAAACCAATGCCCACGCTATCATACAAACAATATGCTACGCCTCCCATCACGCTGCCCCATATCAAACCATTGACCAATGCCACGCCCAATTCTTTTCTCATCAATCGCCATGCTTGCGCCGTAGAAATGGTCATACTGGACATGGCACGAACAATCATCGTAATCGTCTGATTACCCGAATTACCACCAATCCCCGCCACAATCGGCATCAACGCTGCCAACGCCACAATTTGCGCGATAGAATGCTCAAAATGACCAATCACACGACTGGCAACAAACGCCGTTGCCAAATTAACCGCCAACCATACCCAACGGTTTTTCACCGAACGCATCACAGGCGCGAATAAATCCTCTTCCTCTTTCAAACCTGCCATGCTCAACATTTCACTCGCGCTTTCTTCACGAATCACGTCTAACATCTCATCTACGGTCAAACGTCCAATCAATTTGCGGTCGGCATCTACCACAGGCGCGGTTACCAAGTCATAACGTTCAAATGCTGCGGCGGCTTCTTCCACATCATCTTCCGCACGGAACACCACAATTTCAGTTGCCATCACGTTTTCAACCAATTCTTCAGGGTCGGCAACCAACAATTTGCGAATCGGCAGCACGCCTTGCAAAATATCCTGTTCATTGACCACAAAAATTTTATCCGTATGGTCAGGCAACGCATCAAAACGGCGCAAATAGCGCAACACCACTTCACACGCCACATCCGCCCGAATGCTGACGATTTCAAAATCCATCACCGCGCCCACTTGGTCTTCTTTATACGAGCGGACGGCTTCTAATTGAGCGCGTTCCTCCTCGTCCAAATCTTTCAAGGCTTCCTGAACCACATTATCAGGCAGCACATTGACCAATTCCGCCAACTCATCCGTATCCATATCCTCAATGGCGGCGATGAGTTCTTCTGTGTTCATTTCCTCAATCAAACTTTCGCGCACGGGGTCGGAAACTTCCAACAACACCTCGCCGTCTTCTTCAGGAATGGCGATTTTCCATACCAGTGCACGCTCTTTCGGCGGCAAATGTTCCAAAACATCTGCCACGTCCGCAGGGTGCAACTCGTGCAAAATGCCCACCAACATTTGCAGTTGTGCGGCAATGCGTGGTTCGGGCAACGTTAAATTGTCGGGCGTGATTTCTTTACTAAAAGGTAATAATTGAGTGGCGAGTTCGTGAATTTGTTCAATATCGTAATTGCTATTGCGTTCGCGTTCTTCAGTGATGATTTGCGTGTCCATACTCATGCTCCGCCTGCCTGAACACGCAACGAGGTATTTAGGCAGGTTTAGATAATTTTAAAATAATTATATAAAACAATATACTGGGAAGGTCGTCCATCATATTGACTATCAATTAAAATAGAATAAATAAAACCATATTGTACCGTGTTTAAACCATTTCAGGCAGCCTGAAAAACAGATTTTTTTACATCACAGAACGCGGCGTCTTGCCGCCGCACCCACGCTTTTGGGTCGTGGCACGAAACCGTTTGCGTTCCGATTTTCAGGCTGGAGCGGCGACGGCTCGTCGCCATTTCTTAAACACTACATAAATTTAATTTTTATCAAATTCAAATATTTGGCGACGAGCCGTCGCCGCTCCATGTGGTATTATTTAAATTTTATCACGTATTTTCAGGCAGCCTGAAACGCCCAACCCTCACTACGAAGCGCGAAACCCAAACGCACCACACACCTAAAAGCGTGGGTGCGGCGGCAAGACGCCGCGTTCCGCACATTTCAGGCTGCCTGAACTTTTGAAAAAGTGGTAAAATTTTTCTGTGATGAATTTTTTATTGATAAATGATGAAATTACGCGCCTTTCCCCTGATGTTGCTGATGGCAGCGTGTGCCAACACCACGCCTGTTGCCACGCTTTCCGCCGAATTTGCCGACCCATCTGCCCACGCCACATCCAACCCA
>JBHARQ010000225.1:0-5582 GCA_041831015.1 Simonsiella sp.
CTGCGTTAAAAATACTCATCAGGTGTTCAACCTGATTCGTATTTTTGCCTTGAATTGGTCGTTTTTGCTGACAAAATCAAGGTACAAAACAAATGGTCATCAGCCCCTAGCTTGAATATTGACTTATTTCTTGCGCTGGCACACCGCATCAATAAATGCGCGGTCAGGGTGTTCATTTGCCAACGCTTCCAATTCCAAATCCGACCACGTTTTGTAATCAGGATAAGGAAATTCGTGTTTTTCCACAATTTCGTCTTTTTCAGAGAAATGGGTAACCGACACAGGGTCGGTTAATTTGCGTTCACAATCCACCGCTTCTTTAATCAAGCTGTATAAAAATGGTTTGCCGCTTTCAGGCAGCTTTTGCACGGTTTTGAACCGATTTTCGGTTAAAACATAATACAGTTTGCCTTCTTTTTTGATGCTGGCAGGGAAGTAGAATGTGGTGTTGCCAAATTCATCGCTGCCACCGATGGGTACTTTTTTGGTTTTATGCAATTTCGCATCGGGTACGGCAGCAGGCGCACTCGCTGCGCTGGCAGCCACCGCACCACTCGCCGCAGACGCTGATGATGCAGCGACCGCAGGCATACTGCTCATACTCGCCGCTTTCGCCACGTCCGATGCCAAGCTGGCAGCAGAAACCACATCTGACGCCGCCGCGCTGGCAGCAGCATTGACATCAGAGGCGGTGGGCTGCACATGGCGCGGTGCTTCGGGCGAACACGCACTCAAAACCATCAAAGCCATCATCATTAAAGGAGAAGCAGGTTTCATGTTCATAAAATCCTTTCAGGCTGCCTGAAAATATAGTCAAAATTAATCTTCAATCACTTGCGGCACAATATATAAGCGATTGCGAACATCAGGCGCAACTGCTTGATATTCCGCCGCATGGTCGCTTTCTGTTACCACGTCATCACGCAAACGCAACGCCACTTCATGCGGATGCGCCATCGGTTCAACGCCATCGGTATTAACCGTTTGCATTTTTTCAACCAATGCAAATACCGCATTTAATTTTTCCAATGTGGCTGCTTTTTCGCCTTCATCTAGGCTTAAACGCGACAATTTAGCTATTTTTTCTACATCATTCAGAGTTAAAGACATCATCATTCCTTAAAATTTTAGTTTGGTAAAATCCGCAAATAGGGTATCATTACGCGTTAATTCGCGCGAACCCCATTTCAGCGCAAAATTATAACTGAAAACACACTCTTTAGGCATAAGCAGATTTTCAGGCAGCCTGAAAACTGGTTTACATCTTTTATTAATTGATTAATCTGAATAATTTTTTGGATATTGTATGTTTAGCTTCCTTACCAAATATTTTTCCAACGATTTGGCGATTGACCTAGGTACTGCCAACACACTGATTTATGTGAAAAACAAAGGCATTGTATTAGACGAGCCATCAGTGGTTGCCATGCAGTTGGACCCCACAGGCAGTGGAAAACACATCACACTCGCCGTTGGTAAAGACGCAAAAAAAATGCTGGGTCGTACCCCTGGTACGATTCAAGCCATTCGTCCGATGAAAGACGGCGTGATTGCCGACTTTAACGTTACCGAGCGTATGCTCAAAGAATTTATCCGCAAAGTAAATCGCAATAGCTGGGCAGCGTCGCCACGCATCGTGATTTGTGTGCCTTGCGGTTCAACCCAAGTGGAGCGTAAAGCCATCCGCGATTCTGCGTTGGCAGCAGGTGCATCTGAAGTACGCTTGATTGAAGAGCCGATGGCAGCCGCGATTGGTGCAGGTTTACCGATTGATGAACCAACAGGTTCTATGGTGGTGGATATTGGTGGCGGTACGACTGAAGTGGGGATTATTTCCCTGTCGGGCGTGGTGTATTCGCAATCCGTGCGTGTGGGTGGCGATGCGTTTGATGAAGCCATTGTTAATTATGTGCGCCGTAACTATGGCATGTTGGTCGGTGAATCCACTGCTGAAGACATCAAAAAACAAATCGGTTCAGCTTTCCCTGGTATGGAAGTGACCGAAATGGAAGTGAAAGGGCGCAATTTGGCAGAAGGCGTGCCACGCTCATTTACCATCACTTCGAACGAAGTATTGGAAGCACTTGCTGACCCCATTTCCCAAATTGTCCAATCCGTTCGCAACACATTAGAACAAACCCCACCTGAACTGGGTGCGGATATTGCAGAACGCGGTTTGGTGCTGACAGGTGGTGGCGCATTGCTCAAAGGCTTTGACCGCTTATTGGCTGAAGAAACAGGTTTGCCTGTTACCATTGCTGATGACCCATTGACTTGCGTAGCGCGTGGTTCAGGCATGGCGTTGGATTTGATTGGTAAATTAAATTCTATCTTCATCAATAATCCCTAATCTTTCACATTTATTTTAATGAATAAACCGTTTCAGGCTGCCTGAAAATGAAATATTATCCGTCTTATTATTGTATAATGACTGTGCAATATAAGAACTGCTGTCTCATCACCCTATAACAAAATAGGGCGACACAGCAAGTAGATAATGAACAATTTTCAGATAGCCTTAAACGGCATTTTTTGATTATGCCTAACCATTTTTCCTTTCCACGTCGCAGTTTTTTAACGCCCGCTAGTAAATTGATTATGTTGGTGGTACTGTCTATTGCATTGTTATTGTTGGATAATTATTATGCAGGTGTCAGTCAGGGCAAAAAATATGCAGGGCTGGTGTTGTATCCCATCCAATGGGTGTCGCGCAAACCTGTGCAATTATACGAATACATCAACAGCTTATTTCAAACACAAGATTATTTGTTGGATGAAAACAAACGCTTAACTGCCGATAATGCGCGACTGAAAATGGAAGCGCGACAAGTCACTTTGCAATCACGCGAGTTATCCGAATTAAAAACATTGGCACAATTACAACAATATGGTTTAACCAGTTCCACTACTGCCGAAGTGGTTTCCGCAGGCAATGAGCCTTTGTCGGATTACCTGATTATCAATAAAGGCAGTCAAGATGGCGTGGTGGTTGGCGATGCGGTGGTTGATGAAGGTGGTTTGATGGGGCAAATTACAGAAGTGCAACATTTAACTTCTAAATTGAGTTTGACGACCGATAGCCACATCGTTGTTCCCGTGATGGTAGAGCGCACAGGGGTGCGGACGTTGGTATATGGTGGCGGTGGTAACTTGTCGCTGCGCTATTTCCCGACCGATGCCGATTTGCAACCCGATGATGTGTTGCTGACTTCAGGCTTGGATAGCGTGTATCCCGTCGGTATTCCTGTTGCGCGTGTGCAACAGACCAGCCGTAATGCAGGTACGCCGTATTATAAAGTGGTGCTGCAACCGAGCGCGGCATTGCGTTCAAGCAAATATGTGCTTGTTTTGCCACAAAAAGAGCAGCCTGTGATAGCGTCTGCGTCTGATGTGGTTGTTCCTAATTCTTCAGCGTCTTCTGCACCATGAGCCAATTAAAAGAATTTTATGTCCGCATTCCCAAAAAATTGATTTTTATCAGTTTTATTTTAGGAATGGTGGTGGATTTTACGTCTATTTCACAAACCCTACATTGGTTACCTGATATCACCTTGCTGATTCTCATTTATTGGCTGGCAACGTGTCCGCAATATATTAATTTGGGATTGTCGTTTGTGGTGGGATTATTGGTTGATGTGGGTACGACTTCGCCTTTGGGCAGTCATGCGTTGGCATACATTTTGGCGGCGTACCCAATTATCATGAATCATCGCCAATTTGGTGTGCAAAACTATGGATTTCAGGCGGTGTTGGTTTTGCTGGCAATTTCATTGGCAGAAGTGGTACTGGTACTGGTGAGCTGGTGGAGTGCCAATAAATTGCCTGATTGGTCTATTTTGGCTGCGCCTGTGGTGGGTGCGGTCATTTGGCTGGTGATTAATAAATTATTAACTGGTTTGATTTATTCACAGCGTTTTCGTTGAATCATTTAAGAATCGGATTGATAAGTTGAATGGATGATTTATTCATCTTATCAAGACAGATTTTCAAATAAACTATTCAGGCTGCCTGAAAAATAGGGCAGCCATCAACGAAAACCGATTTGGCTGAAAATATGAAAGAAACTTGGAAAGCCCCACGCGAAATGACGGACAGTCATCGTACTGTCCAGATTTTGCAACTGGATTTTAACCGCCGCTTGTTGGCGGCGTTTGTCTTTATTGTTGTGCTGTTTTTGGTGCTGATTGCGCGATTTGTGTATTTACAAATTATCAATCGCGATGAATACATGGTGAAAGCCACCACCAATCGCATTACCCTCATTCCCACACCACCCATTCGCGGCGAAATTGTTGATGCCAATGGCGTGGTGTTGGCGCATAACTATCCCGCGTATTCTTTAGAGCTGATTCCCAGCCAACTAGAAGGCAAAATTGACGACACCATCACAGCATTACGTCAATATGTGGACATCAGCGAAACCGATTTGAACCGCTTTAAAAAATTCCGTTCAGAATACCGTTCGTATGAAAAAATGCCTTTGAAATTGCGCTTAACGCCTGATGAAGCATCGCGTTTGGCGGCACAATTACACCGTTTTCAAGGCGTGGAAATCAATGCGCGGACATTCCGCGAATACCCTTATGGCGCATTGACAGCGCATTTCTTGGGCTATATTGGACGCATCAGCGACCGCGACCAAGCCAAATTAGCAGAAGCCAATCGCACCGCCGAATATCGCAGCACCACCCACATTGGTAAAACAGGTTTAGAAGCATTTTATGAAGACCAATTACACGGTTCCCCTGGTTATCAAGAAGTGGAAAAAGATGCGGCTGGCAATATTATCCGCGTGATTAAATCTGAACCACCGAAAACAGGACAAACATTGCGCTTGGCAATGGACATTCGCCTGCAACAAGAAGCCGACCGCTTGATGGCTGGGCGACGCGGTGCCATGGTGGCGATTGACCCACAAACAGGCGGAATTTTAGCCTTTGTGTCTAAACCAGGGTTTGACCCCAATGTCTTTATTGATGGCATTGATACCGAAACATGGAATCGCTTAAACACCGATTGGCAACGCCCTTTAATTAACCGTGTAACACAAGGTTTGTATCCCCCTGGTTCCACGTTTAAACCGTTTATGGGAATGGCATTATTGGAAAGTGGGCAAATTACCCAAAATTCCGTCGTGGCAGCTCCAGGGGCATGGAGCATTCCGGGGACAAAACACTTGTTCCGCGATTCTGTTCGTAGCGGTCATGGTTCGGCGAATTTGAGTAAGGCGATTCGTGTTTCGTCAGATACCTTCTTCTATAAATTAGGTTACAACTTGGGGATTGAAAAAGCCTTTCCTTATTTAAAATCATTTGATTTTGGTGAAAAAACAGGTATTGATTTGCCCAATGAATATCGTGGCGTATTACCCAGCCCCGAATGGAAAGAAAAACGCTTTGCCAAGCTGCCTGAAAGTCGCCGCAAATGGAATGTGGGCGAAATGGTGCCTGTGAGTATTGGTCAAGGTTATAACACCTACACACCTTTACAAATGGCACACGCGACCGCCATTTTGGCAAATAACGGTACGGTGTATCGTCCGCATTTGGTCAAAGAATTATTAGACCATGAAAAACAAACCA
>JBHARQ010000226.1:0-2512 GCA_041831015.1 Simonsiella sp.
CAGTTGGATTTGCTTACGTAAAACAAAGCGTATCCATTTCAGCACTTCAGCAAAATATGGGGATTGGTTACAACAAAGCTGCAAAATTAATCTCATTTATGGAGAAAAACGGGGTTGTAACAAAAATCCAAAATTCTAATAACTGGTTTCGGTTTCGTGTAAATATTGGTATTAAAAAGGAATAATAATGAGCTTAAACAAAGTCCTATTAATCGGACGCTTGGGTCGAGACCCTGAAATCCGCTATATGCCCAATGGCGAGCCAGTTTGCAATTTCAGCTTGGCAACCAGCGAAAGTTGGAACGACAAAAAAACAGGTCAAAAAGTTGAAAAAACTGAATGGCACAACATCACAATGTACGGCAAATTAGCCGAAATTGCAGGGCAATATCTCAAAAAAGGCAGCCTGATTTACGCGGAAGGCAAAATCCAAAGCCGCAAATATACCGATAAAACAGGCGTAGAACGCACCGCCTACAACATCATCGCCAACGAAATGAAGATGTTGGGCGGAAAATCAGATTCTGACGGCGCGAGTCATGCAGACAATCCGCCACCGCCGCCACCTACTAATCAACCTACGCAGCGACCAGCAATCCAACAGCCGCCAGTTGATGATATTGACAGCGATATTCCATTTTAACCACTTACCGCTTGAAGCCGTGAATATGTTTTGAATCTCTAAAATCCAAATAACCTGTTAATTTTATTTTAAAAAGTGATACGGGAAAATCCCGTATCACATAAAGGAATAAACCATGTTAGCCCAACAACCAAAAAATTTAAAAGAAAAATTTGCGTTAAAAAAAGCTCAAAAGAAAGCGAAAAAACATGAAATCGCAAAAGAAAAAGTAGAGAAAGACTATGAGCTAAAGCGCAAAGCTATCAAGTCAAACACTATCCAAAATGCGAAAACGCATAAAGAAATGCGACTACAAGCCATCATGGACGATAGCGAATGTTTCCAAAAACACGAGCTTTGGGAACGTAAGCAAAAAAACCTAGATGCGTTAGAAAATATTATTCATTTTCGCGCCATGCCTCAAAGTATCGCTGTTTTAGAAACCGTTTTACGCGGCGGCAAAATCATTGCATTACTACTGCAAGACGAGTCCCCAACAAGTTGTCAGGATTTGCTAGAAGCCGTTGCTAAAGCAGAGCCGCAATTAAAACAAAACGCCTATACGCAAGCTCCTGTAAATGAACGCCGTCAAATGCTTGCGTGGGTAAAGACTGTTATTGAGATGATTCACTCATGGGAAAGTATCCTTGCAAAACAAGTGATTAAACTTATTGAAGTATATAACACAGGCTTACAAGTTTGCGCGTATCACTTGGCATTTTACCGATGCGACAATGATGTCATTGTGGCAACAGCGCAAATCGCAAATGGTTATAGTTTGCGTGAATGTGCTAAATCATTAAATCGCAAAGAAAATGAATTGCGTGATGAAGTCTTAAAAGCAGTTAAAAACATCTACAAAATCGCTATGACACAAACAGATTGTAAGGGTGTGATACCACCAACCAGCATTCCCGAAATCCGACAGGATGGCATTAAACACGTTTTAAATTTTGATAATTTAGCTGATATTGTAAAAGTTGCCTACCATCACTTTGTGAAGCCATTTACACAAGGATTTGGCATTGATTTGCTGAATATCGCTGAATATGAGCGTGAAGTAGATTTAATCCAACTACGTTTGAGAAAACATTAAGGATAAAACCATGAAACAGATTGATTTAATGCGAAAATTTGAGAAAGCATTACCTGCACAAGCGCATAAATTTGACAAACGAAAGATTGCGCGTGGCGTTTGGCAATACACAGACCTTGAAATCATCAGACTATTTAACATTTTCAAAACTGGTTTTGACGCTGGCTTAAAAGCTGGCAAACGCGAAGCAAGTAAATTGATTGACGAGGCAGAAGACAATGAATTGCTAGAAGCGGCAAAACAGCGTGAGAGCAGTCCAAAAGTTGAAGTTAGTTTGGGCGAATTGAGTAAACGAGCAAGTGCAAAAGCATAAAGGATAACACCCTATGGCGCGCGAGCAACTTATTAAATTAATGGGCGAATTTGAATGTGAAATGAAAGAAAAAGGGCTGATTGTGCATCCATACCTTTTCCAAAAGCACATCAATTACGAAGAAGAGCAGTTGGAATATCGCCACCAGCAAACCTTTATCGCATTTAAAGCGTGGCAATCTGCCAAATCTAAAATCGCACAAACGCCTTTTTGTGCTGATGACGTGAAATTCATCATTGCAAACGGCGACCATGACCCGTACCACATCGTATCCCTTTTAATCGGCATGGATTTAAGTGAATTTATCAGTCAATTAGGAGATAAACCATGAATAATAAATTTAAATTTGGCGACCGTGTGAAAGATGATTTTTTAGGAGAGTGCATTGTCTTAAGTTGTAGTGAGCATTTTGTACATATCCAAAACGAAAAAGGCGAATTTGATGCTATCGCTAATCCTAAAAATTTAACACTTATTCCAC
>JBHARQ010000227.1:0-3985 GCA_041831015.1 Simonsiella sp.
ACATGAAAAAGGAATTGGTCGTTTATTAGATGAAAAAATGGAAATTCCAAGTGGAACGCTTTTTGCCAAAGGTCAAGGTGTTGGTACAATTGATGATAAGCGAGTGTTTTGTGTTGAAGTATTAAAGCAACTTGAACAAAATGATAATTGGCAATTAACTGAATCTGCTCGGATTTTGTGCGAAAAAATTTATCAGCACATTGAGCAGTGTAATAGCATAGATAGTAAAGAATCGCATATAGCATAATCTATGCTCATTTCATTAACCCCAAAAGGAACAATCATGCCCAACCCCTTTGACCCCACCATCGCCCAACGCGGTCGCGCCTACCACGCGGAAAAGCGCGTTCAAAATATCCGCCAAATCAGCAAACAGCATTTTTCGGCTACGGTTAAAGGCTCGTATCCGTATCGTTGCGAAATTTGGTTGGATAAAAAAGGGCAATATTCGGGCGGAAAATGTTCGTGTCCATACGACTGGGGTGGGGCGTGTAAACATCAAGTGGCGTTGTGGTATGCGATACAAGATTGGCAGGAAACGGAAAATGCGTCTGTTTCGCCCGATGAATTGGCAAACAAATTAGCAAAATGCAATGAAGCACAATTACGCCAATTATTGCTCACTTTGGCGGAAGATAGCGACAATTATCAGCGTTTATTACTGCTTTTAAGCAATCAGCAAACTACAAAAAATTGGCAACCCATGTTTCAACAGCAAATCGCTGGCTTATTTTATGAAACTTATGATGAATATATTGATGAAGAATTGGAATGGGTAAATGCTGATAAAGCATTGCAATGGCTTAACGATGTGGCGCAATTAGGGCAGGATGCGCTGGTGGAAGCGGTTCCGATGTTGGCGAATCGTTTGGCAACGTGTTGGCAACAAGCAGCAGAATTTGGTATGCAAGATGAAGACGATACGCCTGCAATGTGCTTGGAAGAATGTTTTCAGGCTGTTGAAAAGTTATTGTCTAGCCGTGAATTATCGGAACAATCGCGTCAAAAATTGTGCGAATTTTTAGAAGAAGCATTGGATAATTCGGATTTTGAAGATTTTGAGCGTGAGTTGTATCGTTTGCGTTCAGCGGAATGGTCGGCGCAAGAACAGTATGATGATTGGTTGGCGTGGCTGGATACGCAACATACTGATTTTTATCGTCAAGAAAAATTAAAAGTTTTGCAAGAAGCAGGGCGAACAAAGCAAGCTAAACAATTTTTTCAGCAAAATTTGGCGATTCCTGAATTTCGTGAGCAAGCGATTGAGCAAGCGCGAAAAGCGCAAAATTGGACGCAAGCAGAAATGTTGTTACAACAAGGCATTGAATCACGCGATGATTTATGGAAATTGAATTGGCAAAAGCAGTTGGCGGAAGTCTATCAGGCGCAAGGCAAACTGAATCCATTACGAGAATTATACTTTGGCATGATGTTGGAAAATCATCAACATCATGATTTTTTAGCCAATTATCAATCATGGAAACAAACCATTGCGCCTGAACAATGGGAAAAAGAGCTGAACGCTTTGTTGGCAATATTGCGAAAAGCGATGCACGAAAATCCGTATTGGTATGAATGTCATCGTTTATTTACGGTGTTGGGGGTGGAAGGTTTGGGCGATGAATTGTTGGCATATTTGTTGCAAGAAAAGGATTTGGCGTTATTGGCGAAATATGACAAGTATTTGAATAATAATCAGTTGTTTGGTTTGTATCCGCGTTATCGTAAAAGTTTAATCATTGAATTAAATCAGGCAGGAAATCGTCAGGGTTATCAAAAACTGCAGGCGAAAATGCAAGCGATTGGCAAGCGTTGTCCTGTGTTGCAGGAAAATCTATTGGTGTTGCGTGATGAGTGGTTGGCGCAATACCCGAAGCGTCCAGCTTTGCAGGAAGAATTGCGGAAATTGCGGTTTTAGCATCAATACATGACATAAAAAAACAGCCTGAACCACTCTGTACCAGTTGTTCAGGCTGCCTGAAAATCTAATTAATTAACGCAATTTCAGCGTACTCAAACCAATCAACACCAAGACAATGGTAATAATCCAAAAACGAACAACGACTTGCGTTTCTTTCCAGCCTTTTTGCTCGTAGTGATGATGAATCGGTGCCATCAAGAAAATACGTTTTTTGGTGCGTTTATACCAGCCCACTTGCAGCATCACGCTCAAGGCTTCTACGACAAACAAACCGCCCATAATCACCAACACAAATTCTTGGCGAATAATCACCGCTACCGTACCCAACGCCGCGCCCAATGCCAACGCACCCACATCGCCCATAAACACCAAAGCAGGATACGCATTAAACCACAAAAAGCCCAAACACGCGCCACACATTGCTGTACAGAAAATCACCACTTCATTGGCACCCAGTACAAATGGCAACTGCAAATATTCTGCAAATTTCGCATGTCCCGTCGCATAAGCAAAAATCGCCAAACCACCTGCCACCAACACCACAGGAAACGCCGCCAAACCGTCCAAGCCATCGGTCAAATTCACCGCATTAGACGTACCCACAATCGTCAAATAGCTCAAAACCATAAAGCCAAACGCGCCCAAAGGCAAAGCCACTTGCTTGAAAAATGGAACAATCAAAATATTATTATTAGCAGTCGCTGAATTTGCCGCCAAATAAAATAACGCAAAACCTGCGCCCAATGCCACCACCGTCTGCCAAATCATCTTAAATTTAGCAGACACCCCATTTGGGTCTTTGTAAACCACTTTGCGCCAGTCGTCATAGAAACCCAATGCGCCTGTTGCCAGCATCACACCCAGCAAAATCCACACATACGGATTATCCCATTTTGCCCACAGCAAAGTGGATACCGTAATGGCGGTCAAAATCAATGCCCCGCCCATGGTTGGCGTACCATTTTTAATTAAATGCGTTTGTGGCCCATCGGTGCGTACCGCTTGCCCCACTTTGAGCGCGGTCAATTTACGAATCGTCCAAGGCCCTAACCACAAACTAAACACGAGTGCTGTTAAAGCAGCCATCACGGCACGGAAAGTGGTGTATTGGAAAACATTGAATGCTGTAACGTATTGTTGCAGGTATTCAGCTAGATAAATCAACATTTTATGTTCCTATATTTTTAAAATGAAATGGTATATGCGCGTCATGCTGCTTGCAAACCCTAAATCATACCTGAATGTGGCAAAAAATCACATATTTCTGTTGCATGATGACGTGTTAAAAATAAAGTAAAGGCTTGATTGGTCGGTTGCTCGCTTAAACCCATCACTACGGTGCGGCGATAATCCACATTCGGATTATCCACCACCACACGATTGGGTAAGGCGTGATGTAAATCCAAAGCTTGCACGATTTCATGTTGTTGATTCAGTAAAATAATTTGTTTTTCAGCAGGTACGGTATCGCTTAAATCATCGCTGTTTTCCACCGCAATATATGCCCGTTTGATTTGCACATTCAACGATACATTTTGTTTCAAAAACACGCGCAAATATTGGAACAAGCGCGTGGCTTGTTGGCAAATACGAACCAAACCGTTTTCAGAAATGGCTTTACCGCCCATATTGACAAAATACAGTTTAATATCAACCTGTTTCCCACCTTGTAACGCGCAATAATGCGCCAACAAACTGCGGTTTTGCCGCGCAAATGTATCCCAAATAATCGCCCACGCTAATTGTTTCAATGCTCGCTTGCGATAGGCTTTTTGCACTTTTAAATCGCAAAAATAAGCGTACACTTCATCGCCACGATGTTGAAAAATCAGTTGACAACAGCCCACCACTTCACGCACACGATTGCGAAATAAAAAGGTAAACACGTTTTCAGGTAGCCCGTCCGCCAAATAACGGAAAAAGGCCTTGAATTGTCAAACCAAGTGCAACGATTTTTTGAAGTAAACTTCATAAGGTGTTTTCCAACCTAAACATTTACGCGGTCGTAAATTCAGTTTATTGACCACCTGTTGAATATCAATATCGCTCCACTGATTGATGTCT
>JBHARQ010000228.1:0-3825 GCA_041831015.1 Simonsiella sp.
AAGAAGAAATCAACAAAGCCGAAGAGTTGGTTCAAGAAGTGGAGCAAAACGTTAAAGAAGGCGTGGAAGCTGCTGTAGAAAAAGCGAAAGATGCGGTAGAAACCACGAAAGAAAATGTGGAAGCTGCTGTAGAAAAAGCGAAAGATGCGGTAGAAACTACGAAAGAAAATGTAGAAGCTGCTGTAGAAAAAGCGAAAGATGCGGTTGAAACCACCAAAGAAAATGTGGAACACGCGGTTGAAAATACGGTGAATAAAGCCAAAGAAACCGCGCAACACATCAAAGAAACCGCCAAGGAAGTTGCCGAAGAAGCCAAGCAAAATGTGAAAGACAGCGTGGAAACGGCAAAAGCGGAAATTGACCAAGCCATTCAGCAACAAGATGAACAGGCAAAAGAAGAAACCAAAGTGGTCATTGAAACGAAAAAAAATAGTCGCAAGAAAAAAGCAGAAAAATAAGTAGTAACATCACGGGGCTGCCTGAAAAATGATTCAGGCAGCCTTTGTACGGTTTAATCATGAAAGATGAAGATGAGACGTTCTTTAAACGAGTGGTTGGCGCATTTGGAAACGGCGCATAGTAATGGTTTGATTGATATGGGTTTGTCGCGTGTGGGCGATGTGAAAGTGGCGATGAATTTGCAACCCACTTGCCCTGTGATTGTGGTGGCAGGCACCAATGGTAAAGGTTCAACGTGTGCGTTTCTGACGCAGATTTATGTGCAAGCAGGTTACCGCGTTGGCACATTAACCAGCCCCCATCTCATTCAATTCAATGAACGGATTGCCATCAATGGCAAAGCGGTGGACGATGCAACCATCGTGGCATCGTTTGAACGCATTGAACAAGCGCGTGGCGAGATTTCATTGACTTATTTTGAATTTAATACTTTGGCGGCGGTTGATATTTTCCAGCAACATCAAGTGGATGTGATGATTTTGGAAGTAGGCTTGGGCGGACGTTTGGACGCGGTCAATATTTTTGATGCGGATTGCGCCATCGTAACCAGTGTGGATTTAGACCATCAACATTTTTTGGGCGACACGATTGAGCAAGTGGCGTTTGAAAAAGCAGGCGTTTATCGCGCTGGCAAACCTGCGATTTGCGGACAAAATCCACCGCCACACAGTTTGCAACAACACGCGCATGAAATTGGCGCAGATTTGCTGGTGTTTAAGCAAGATTTTGATTTTACAAAATTAGATAATCAGCAATGGTCATTCCGTTTTTCGGGCAAATTTTCAGGCAGCCTGAAAACGCGAAATCGTCATGCGTTGCCGATTCCTGCGTTGCGTGGGAGCTATCAGTTGAATAATGCCAGTTGCGCGTTGGCGGCGATTGAATGTTTGCATGAACGTTTGCCCGTTGATATTGGCGCGATTAAACGCGGTTTATTATTGGCGGAAAATGTGGGGCGTTTTCAAGTATTGGCAGGTCGTCCAATTAGAGTGTTGGATGTAGGACACAATCCACATGCGGCGCGAGCCTTGCGACAAAGTTTGCTGGCATTGCCATTTGCCCAAAATCGTATGGCGGTCTTTAGCATGTTGTCTGATAAAGACATTGACGCCGTATTGGACATTTTGAAAGACCAATTTGACGAATGGTATATTGCGCCCTTGCACATGCCACGCGGTCGAGATTTGGCAAATTTACAAGCCGCATTTGCCCAACACGCAATCACGCAAATTAAAACTTTTGACAATATTGAAACCGCGTGTAAAGCAGCCTTATCAGCGGCTACGGAAAATGATAGAATTGTCGTCTTCGGCTCATTCCACACGGTTGCGGAAGCGATGGCGGTGTGTGAATCATGTTAATTTGATGAATCAAGATTGTTTCAGGCAGCCTGAATCAAATTAAAAAACAAAAGGCTGCCTAAATTATCAAGAGAATCAATCCATTCAATCATTGGGGAACGGCAATGGCTCAACGACACAAACGCAAAACACGTCAGCGTGCAGCACAACAACAGCAACAGCACACCATACCTGCGGCTGCGACCACCACGCCTGAAAAAGAAGAAGTAGAAGTATTGGAAGAAGTTCAATACGTTATTGAAGAAGAATATGAACAATTAAAACGAAAAAATGGTCGCCGTTTGGTGGCGGCAGGTGCGTTGGCGTTGGTGGCGGGCGGTTTATTTGCGGCGGCTACTACATCAGGGCCTGCTCCGCAATTAAACACCAATAAACCCGAGGAAGCAAAAGTCGTTACCGAAATTTTGCATCCTGCGGGTCAAGCGGCGTCTGCGGTTAATTATGATGCGTTAGTGCAAGAAGATGAGGCTGCCAATCCCCCTGTTGCCATGCTGAAGTCTAACAAAAATGGCGAAACCGTCATGTTGAGCGATGCCGAACGCAAAGCCGAAGAGGCAAAATTACAACGCGAAAAAGCCCAACGCCTTGCCCAACGTCGCAAACAAGAAGCCGAACGTGCCGAACGTGAACGCGCACGTCAAGCGGCTGCGGCTGCCAATACAGCAACGACGACCAGCAGCACAGCCAACCCCACCAGCACCAAAACCCCTGCTACCGCGACCACGCCAACCAAACCCGTGAAAACCGCCGCCGAATTGGCTGAAGAACGCCGTATTGCAGCCGAAGCACGCCAAAAAGCGCGTGAGGAAGAAGCACGTCGCCGCAAAGCCCTACAAACTGCCGCACAAGCCGAAAAAGAACGCGCCAAGCAAGAAGCGGCTGCGGCTGAAAAAGTACGTCAAGCTCAATTAGCTGCGGACAAAGCACGCGCTGCAGAACGCGCCAAATTAGCCAAACAATCATCAGATGGCAGCACCACGACCGCGCCAGCCACTCCCAATAATGCTGCCAAACCAAGCACCAACACCACCAGCGATAAAATTCAACAAGAAAAACAACGCGCTCAACGTGTAGCTGCGGAACGTGAAAAATCAGGCAAACAAATGGCGATTCAGGCAGGTTCATTTGCTGATAAAGCGCAAGCGCAAAAATTACAACAGCAATTAAAAAGCATGAATTATCAATCAGGTATTGAAGAAGTGAAAACGGAAAAAGGCACGGTTTATCGCGTGAAAACAGGCAAATTTGATAGCAAAGATGCCGCCGATAATGCTTTGAAAAATATGAAAGATAAAGGCGTGAAAGGAATCATCGTTGGACAATAATCTTCCTGTAGAAACAGCGTTTACGCTGTTTGATATGCTGGCATTAGGTACGATTGTGGCAAGCATTGCCATTTCTGCGATGCGTGGTTTAATCGCGGAATTGATTGCGTTTGGTGGTTGGTTGGTGGCATTGATTTTTGCACGGGCATTGTGTGTGTCGGTGGCAGACAGTGCGTTTCCCAATATGCAGCCACGCGAAATGGCGGTGGTGTTTTCATTTGTGCTGGTGTTTGTGGTCATGCGGATTTTATTACATCTGCTTGATTATGTTTTGGAATATTTTATTAAATTTGGCAAACTCACGTATTTGAATCGGGCATTGGGCGGCATCGTGGGTTTGTTGAAGGGTTTGTTATTTGTGAGTCTGTCGGTGTTGATTTGCGCGTTTACCTCATTGCCTTATAAGGAAAATTGGCAAACGGCAAAGACATCGCGTTTTTTTGAGCGCATGGCGGGCTTGTTTGTGCCATCTTTGCCCCAATTTCTAGGTGAGCAAGTGGTCTTTCCACCGCGTGTGGGTGATGCAAACTATGTTCCCCCTGAAGAACAGCAAACAGATTCAGGCAGCCTGAAAACCAAAAAAGGCGAAAAAATTCAAGATAAAACTCAAAAAAATCCCTCTTCTAACCCTAATTTACGGAATCTTCCTAAAGAAACTTCTACGGAGTAAACATTATTAT
>JBHARQ010000229.1:0-3353 GCA_041831015.1 Simonsiella sp.
CATGCGTTCAAAATGCCAAACCTTTGGTTTCAGGCGCGGCGGTGCGTTTTGATGGGCAAGTGGTCGTCTTTCGAGCCGATTTATCAGACGCATGTTACCATTGTTTGTTTGATATGGCGCAAGCAGACGACGGTGCATGTGCATTATTTGGCGTCTTTTCGCCCTTGGTTGGCGTTATTGGAACAACGCAAGCGGTGGAAGCGTTAAAATTAATCATGGGTTTACCCGTCAAAACCAATGTTTTACAATGTTATTCAGCTTTAACAGGAGCGTGGCAATATTTTCAGTTTAATAAAAATCCATCTTGTTCAATTTGTTGCTCATTTACTCATTGATTAAATTGGGCTTTAATAAATATTAACACATTCTAACGAATTTGTCGTAGAATGATTATGATGAAATAGTTGAGCACTTTCAGCGACCAATCAAACGGGCAGCCTGAAAGTGAAAGTAAGAAATAAAGGAAACAAACAATATGTTAGGTGCTTTGGCGCATTGCAATGTTCCTGTAAAAAATCAGGAAAAATTTGAAACATTAATGAGTGATTTTATCCGTTATGCACGCCGTCAAAATGGTTGTATTTATTATGATTTTGGTAAAGTGGCAGGCAAAGAAACGGAATACGTCATCATCCAAAAATGGGCAACTCAAGCGGATTTTGATGCCTATTTGGAAGACCCGACATTTGGTAGCAGAGCCATGAAATTGATTACTTTATCAGAGAATTTTTTGGGAATGGATATTTTTGATATTATTTATTAATGAAGTGTTAAAGGCGGATTTTTTATCCGCCTTTTTTGATAATTTAAATAGGGTGGCGCATATCGTTCCGCGCCACGCACCTAAAAGCGCAGACTTGCCAAGTTCTTTTTTTAATTTAGCTTGTCAATTTACATACTTCGGTGTATAGTAAAACAACTTATGTCAGAGTAAGTATTTTTCAATAGTAAAACAAGGAGTTGTATTATGAAACGCGATTTTGAAACACAAAAAGAAGCACTGTTGAAAGAAATCCGCAATGTTTTGCACGATGTGGAAAACCTGTACCACGAAGGCGCAGAACGTGGCGAAGCCGAAACCAAAGCGTTGAAAGAAAAATTGGAACGCCAATTGCATTCGGTGCAAACGCGCTTTCACGATTTGGAAGACCGCACCATTGAGCAAGTGAAACATCATGCCAAAGCGGCGGACGCTTATGTGAATGAAAAACCTTACTACGCAATGGGTTTTGCTGCGTTGGCAGGTTTGGTGGTGGGTGTATTGTTAAATCGCCGCTAATTTTTTGAAATATTAGGCAATGCGCCCCAAGTCCCAATATGGGGATTTGGGGCGCGATTGTTTCAGGCTGCCTGAAACGCCCAACCAACACAACGGAGAACCCAACGTTCCGCGCCACTCACCTAAAAGCGTGGGTGCGGCGGCAAGACGCCGCGTTCCCGACAAATAAAAGGAAAATAATGAATATAAAACAAGAAATTAACCATTTCAAAACGCTTATCACACAAGGCAGCGATTTGTTGCTGTTGCGACTGCGTTTGCTGCAACTAGACGCCAGCGAACAATTGGCAAACATCATCAAAATCATTGCTGCGTTGGCGATTGCTGCGGTGTTGCTGCTGGTGGGGCTGATTGCGCTGCTGTTTGGCTTGAATACGATTTTGACGGACGAAGCCAAATTGTGGGTATTTTTCGGCATAACCAGCGTGTGCATTTTGTTCACAATCGCGTTGCTGTGTTACATTCCGCAACTGTGGCGCAATGGCAATTCATCTATTAATGAAACGCTACAAGCCTTGCAAGACGATTTGCGCTTACTGCATGGTAATGTTGAAAAAAAGGAAATGTTAAATGATGAACGAAACCAAATTGACTAAACAAGAACAACGCGCTTTGTTGGAATTAGAATGCGAATTGGCGCGGCTCAAAATCAAAAATTCGCGCCGCCGTACGCAAATGTTGGCGCAATCCGCACCCAAATCATCGCTAGACGCGCTGCAAATTGCGCAAATCGCCAACGACACCGTTATCAACAATCCGTTGTGGAAAATCGCGATGTTGTATGGTCGTGGCAAACAAAAATGGTTGTTGGGCGCAGGTTTGCTGGCATGGCAAATTTTTGCCAACAACAAGCCAAAATAATTTCAGGCAGCCTGAACACGAAAATCGTATTCAGGCTGCCTGAAATGATTATTTTATTTTTGCCAACTATCTTTCAAACCCACCGTGCGGTTAAACACAGGCATTTCGCCTTGTTTGTGGTCGTGGCGGTCGGTAACAAAATAGCCCACGCGCTCAAATTGCCAACGGCTTTCAGGCGGCAAATCGTTTACCACGCTTTCGGCAAATGCGGTGATTTCTTGCGCGGAATTCGGGTTCAAGAAATCGGTAAACGGCAAATATTCACCATCATCGCCACGCACCGCGTCTGGGCGTTCTACGGTAAACAAGCGGTCGTACAAACGCACTTTGATGGACGTTGCGTGTTCGGCAGAGACCCAATGAATGACGCCTTTGACTTTGCGCCCTTCGGGATTTTTGCCGAGCGTGTCGTGGTCAATACTACATTTTAATTCAATGACTTGACCGTTTTCATCTTTCACCACTTCATCGCAACGAATGACATAGCCATGACGCAAACGCACTTCGCCACCCAAAGTCAGGCGTTTCCAACCTTTTGGCGGTTCTTCGGCAAAATCATCGTGTTCAATGTAAATGGTTGAACTAATTGGCACTTCGCGTTCGCCAAAATGTTCCACATTCGGGTGGAATGCTGCGTGGCGGCTTTGGGTTTTGCCTGCTTCAAAATTGGTCAGCGTAACTTTCAATGGATTTAACACCGCCATCAAACGTGGCGCAGAATGCTCCAATTCTTCGCGGATTGCGCCTTCCAGCACGTCCATGTCCACCACATTTTCCGATTTGGAAATGCCCACACGTTTGGCAAACAAACGCAAGCCTTCGGGCGTGTAACCACGGCGGCGCATACCCGAAATAGTCGGCATACGCGGGTCGTCCCAGCCTGAAACGTGGTTTTCGCTAACCAGTTGATTTAATTTACGTTTAGATGTGATTGAGTACAGCAATTCCAAACGCGAAAATTCATATTGGCGCGGATGACTGGCAATAGAAATGTTGTCCAACACCCAATCATACAATGGACGGTGCGCTTCAAACTCCAAAGTACATAAAGAATGTGTAATGTTTTCAATAGCATCGGAAATGCAATGCGTGTAATCGTACATCGGATAAATGCACCATTTGTCGCCCGTATTGTGGTGATGAGCGCGGCGAATACGGTAAATCACGGGGTCGCGCATATTCACATTGCCAGACGCCATGTCAATTTTCAGAC
>JBHARQ010000230.1:0-9785 GCA_041831015.1 Simonsiella sp.
AAAGACAATTAACTCCGCCTAGTTTAATGGATAAAATTCGTTCTTTTTTGAGTAATCTAATTAAATGAAAACAACATTATTGAATTTATTCAAAATCATCATTTGGTTCTCCCTATTTTTTGCGATGAATTATGTTTATCTCAACACGTCCATTTCGCAAACCCATTATCAACCCACCGACACGCCACACGAGCGTTTTCGCGTTCTCGTTATCCATGAAAGTGGTAACTTGCACCCCGTGCCATTTGCCACCGCGCAAACCTTGCCTCCAAGTGCATGGCAACGTGAATTGCCCAATCCTGCCTGTCATCAAGATTGCTTACGCGCAGGCAAAAACGGTAGCCTAATTTACAACGATGAAGGTGCAGGTTGGTTTTCTGATTCGGAATATCGCATCGAAAATAATCGGTTAATTCCCGTTTCTTATCGTTGGTATTCTATGATGGAAATGTTTTATTTGATGATTTTGTCGGCGGTGCTGGTGGCGGTTGTGCCATATTTTGGCGGTGTTGGCAATATCGTCATTCCAAAGAACAGCTTATGACTTATCATCGTGCGGTTGGGCGGAAATTAATGCGTTTGGGGTTTTGGGGATTAGCGGTTATTTTGTTGTATGCGATGACGAATTGGGCGCAGGCAGCCTGAAATTAGGCTAAAATTCAGATTATTTTTTAGGAGCATCAATATGGAAACGGTAACATTCAACATCACAGGCATGACGTGCGGCGGTTGCGTGAACAGCATCACACGTGTATTAACCAACACCGCAGGCGTGGCAAACGCGCAAGTGGATTTAGCCAATGCCACCGCAATCGTGCAATTTGACGTCAGCCAAACCAATGTAGCAGCTTTGATTGAGGTGATTGAAGACGCTGGGTTTGATGCTGAAGTGGCTTAACAATCGTTTTTTTTTTAATATCTTGAACTGGGTGGATTGGATGTTTCATTCACCACTCACCATCACTACGGGTGCAGCGTGAGTGCGGCGGCAAGACGCCGCGTTCCCGTCAAAAATTCAGGCTGCCTTTCAGAAAATGTATATCATCATGACTTGACTTTCACCATGGGTTAAGGTTTATTCTGCGAATTGAATTCGTTTTATATCAGGGAATCAACTCATGACCACTCAACACATCACGTTTCAAATTAAAGGCATGACGTGTCAAGCGTGTGCCAATCGTATTGAAAAAGTTTTGAATAAAAAGGATTTTGTCTATTCCGCCAGCGTGAGTTTTGCTGGCGAAACTGCGCAAATTGATTATGACGATGCACGAACGAATGCCGATGAATTGATTCAAATCATTGAAAAAACGGGTTTTCAGGCAGCCGTGTCGTCATCGCCATTGGCAGAACACGCGCCAACATCGCATTGGCGCACTTGGGCGTTGTTGGCGTTGTCGCTGCCGTTTTGGGTGGGGATGGTGGGGATGTTGTTTGGTTCGCACGCGTTGATGCCGCCGATTGGGGTGCAGGTGTTGATTGCGAGCGTGGTGCAAGGTTATTTTGCATTGCCGTTTTATCGCGGCGCGGTGGCGAGTATTCGCGGTGGTTTGGCGAATATGGATGTATTGGTGTCGTTGGGGACGTTGTCTATTTATTTGTATTCATTGGGAATGTTGTTGGCGGGACATCCGAGCCATCATGTTTATTTTGAGGCGGGCGTGATGGTTATTGCCTTTGTATCATTGGGCAAATATTGGGAAGAACGCACCAAACGCGGCAGCCTGAACGCTTTGGGCGCATTATTGCAATTAACACCGCGTGAAGTATTGGTTTGGGAATCTAATCAATGGATTAACAAAAAAATCAATCAAGTCAAATTAGGCGATGTGTTACGCAGCGTCCAAGGTGCGCGTATTGCCGCCGATGGCGAAGTGGTAGCTGGCGAAGGCTGGGCTGATGAAAGCCATTTAACAGGCGAAAGCCAACCCGTTTATAAAACGATTGGCAGCAAAGTATTGGCAGGTTCCATCATTTCAGGCAGCGTGGATTATCGCGCCGAAAGTTTGGGCAATGACACTTTATTGGGCGACATGGTCGCTGCATTGGCAGACGCGCAAGGCAGCAAAGCACCGATTGCGCGATTAGCCGACCAAGTGGCTGCTGTGTTTGTGCCAACGGTGTTGGCGATTTCGTTCTTTACATTATTGGGTAATTGGTTGGTATTAGGCGATTTCACGCTGGCATTGGTACGCGCGGTGGCGGTATTGGTGGTGGCGTGTCCGTGTGCTTTGGGTTTGGCAACGCCAGCCGCGATTATGGCTGGCATGGGTGTTGCCGTACAACGTGGCGTGTGGTTTAAAAATGCGGCTGCACTGGAAAAAGCAGGTTCGGTCAATGCCGTTGTGCTAGATAAAACAGGCACACTCACACAAGGCAAACCACAAATCATCGATATTTGGACCAGCCCCCATACCGATGAAACCCAACTGCTCGCCATTGCCGCCGCCGTAGAACGCCACGCCGCCCACCCATTAGCCAACGCCATTGTGCAAGCCGCCGAAGCGCGACACCTTCCCATAGCATCTGCCCATTCCATTCGCACCATTGCAGGGGAGGGCATTATTGCCCAAATAGATGGCGTGGGCGAAATCAAAGTGGGGAAACCCGAATTTTGCGATTTCAGGCTGCCTGAAACATTATCCCAAACAACCGATTGGCAAATTGCCAGCTTGGTGGCGGTGTCCGTCAATCAACAAATATGGGGCGCATTTGCCCTAGCCGATGCCCTCAAACCCGATAGCGAAACCGCCGTACGGCGTTTGCGCGAACACCACATTGCCGTCTATATCTTGAGCGGCGACCACCCAGCCACCGTTGCCCACATTGCCGCACAACTGAACCTACCTGCCGACACCGCATTGGGCAACCAATCGCCGCGCCACAAATCCGAATTCATCCAACAACTGAAAACACAAGGTAAAACCGTTGCCATGGTCGGAGACGGCATCAACGATGCGCCTGCATTAGCACTTGCCGATGTCGGCTTTGCCGTGCGTGGCAACACCGACATTGCCGAACACAGCGCCGATGCCGTCCTTGTTAGCGCGTCCATCAACCAACTGACTGACGGCTTACTCATTGCCCGTGCCACCCTCAAAACCATCCAGCAAAACCTATTTTTCGCCTTTATTTATAATACCTTGGGTATTCCATTTGCTGCGATGGGCTTGCTCACCCCCGTGTTGGCAGGTGCCATGATGGCGATGAGTTCCCTGTCCGTACTCACCAACGCATTGCGCTTAAAAAAAATCAAAATCCAATAAAATCAGCGAACGCGGCGTCTTGCCGCCGCACCCACGCTTTTGGGTGGTGGCACGGAACGATGCACTCTCCGTAGGTACGATTAGGCGCAAGCCGTAATCGTACGAATGTGTGTGAAATTTCAAAGAAACATTCGTACGGTTACGCTATCGCTAACCGTACCTACGGAGAACGCATCGTTCCGTGCCACCACCCAAAAGCGTGGTGCGCGGCAAGACGCGCGTTCCCAATGATGATTTTCTAAACGAAAAATGAGAAAAAGCCCAAGTATTGCTACTTGGGCTTAAATCTGGCTCCCCGAGCTGGGCTCGAACCAGCGACCTGCGGATTAACAGTCCGTAATCACCCATTTTCTCAAAGTGTAATCAACTGATTATTTGAGGTTATTTCTTTGATGATGTCTGCACACACCATCGCATACAGTCTAATAATAATTGCATTTCAGCACAATTTGGACACAAAGAAAACACACTTAAAACCGCGTTTATTCGCTTTTTTAAGTGTGTTTTTTTATAAATCCAAAGAAAGGATAGAAATGAAGTTACCTTTTTTCTTGATGATGGGTGTTGTAATTAGTACAACAGTTCCATCTTTTGCTGCGCCTTTACCACCCCAAAGCAATACTATTACCAAACCGCGTTTCAATGATTTAGCGCAACAATGTAGTCGCGGTGTCCACCCAAACACATTGCAAGCAGTCGCTCGTGTGGAAAGTAAATTTAATCCTTATGCCATTGGGGTTGTGAAAGGTAGCCTAAAACGACAGCCAACCAGTCTAGCGGAAGCTGTCGCTACAGCCAAATCACTTCACGCAAAAGGCAAAAATTTCAGCATGGGCTTGATGCAAGTAAACCGATATAACTTGGCAGCTTATGGATTGAATTATGAAACCGTGTTTGACCCATGCAAAAACATCAACGCTGGCGCAAAAATTCTGAAAGAATGTTTTGACCGTGCTGGTGGTAACGGTCAAATTGCCTTACAAAAAGCATTTTCTTGTTATTATTCAGGAAATTTTAAATTTGGTTTCAAGAGTGATTTTAAAGGACAGCCACCGTATGTTACCAAAATCATTTTGGCGGCAATGGATAATTCGCCACATCAAACCATTCATTATTCAAGAAATTTGAATGTAAGTAACAACCATGTTGTCAAACCAAATAACATTCAAAACGTCAATTACGTTCCGCAACCCAGCACAAGTAACACGAGCAGACAGCCTGAAACACATATCCCCATGCCTGCTAATACACAGGTTGAGCCTGAAACTGCCGTTACTTCTTCTGATAATCAAGCTGTTGTTGCAGTAGCAAAAGTCGTCCCAAAACCGAAACAGGAATGGGATATTTTTCAAGAATTTTAAATGGTTGTGAAACCATTTGAAAACCGCCCAACAGGGTAATTCGTGCCAATACACAAGTATTGGCTTTTTTATTTTTTACATAGGAAACAAAAAGATGAACAAAATTTTGACATTCATCACTCAAAAAACCGCTCAATACACGCCTGAAATTTTGGAAGTGCAAGCCAAATCCAATGCAATGATGGCAAAACCCAAAGTTCAGGCAGCTATTCACGGTTTGGCTGTTGTGGCAATGCTTGGTGCAGCACCGCTCGCATCTGCCGCAGGTTTTGAATCCGAAGCCAAAGGCATGGCAGATAAAATTTACAAAGGTATCTATGCTTTTGTGGGTGTAGTAGCTTTGATTATTGTGCTGTGGCAATGCGTTGAAGGCTGGACTGGTCGTAAAAGCTGGATGGACATTTTGGTTACTTGTCTTTGGGTTGTAGCGGCTGCTGCATCAGGCGCGTTGGTAACGTGGTTGTGGAGCAAAGGTCAATCCATGACATTTGGCTAATACAGGAATCATCAGCATGAATGACATTGAAACCGAATACCCAACATTCAATGGTTTAAATCGCCAAGCCATGATTTGGGGTGTACCACTTATTCCATTCATGGCGTGTGTTTTCGTGCTGATGATGCTTTTCATGATGACAATGACTTTTCTTGGCGGAAAGTCATTGTTCATCTTATTGCTGGTTATTCCGATTTTCCTAGCATTGAGAAGCATTTCAGCTAATGACGACCAAGCATTCAAAATTTATGGTTTAGAAATCAAATGGTTTTTGCGCCGACAACACGCTGAATTGTTTAACGGCGCAATGACCATTGTTTCCACAAAATACGGGAGACAACCCAGTGATTATCAGCGATTTTTTCAGCAAAATTTTCAAAAAACTGCCCGCCCAATCGGAATTTCTACCCAAAATTTGCCAACACGTTACCAATGAAATTGTTTATTTTGAAACAGGGCATTATGGTTGCGTGATTAAAATGGAGGGTTTACCTTTTGACGGTGTGGACGATAAACACCTGTTTTCTAGCTTTATGAGCTTGAAAAACTTGTTTTCGGCAATCGGCAAAACCTTTGGTAATCGTGCAGCAATTTGGACGACACTACGGCGTAGCAAAGTTCAGTTTAATCAGAAATATGATTTTCAGTCAGTCTTTTGCCAACAATTTGCCGACCACTATTTACAGCGTTTTCAACAAGAAGATTACTACGAGAACACCTTTTTCTTGACGCTTATTATCAAAAACAACAGCATGGACGCTGGAATTAAAGAATGCCAAGAGCAAATTCAAATCCTGTTGCGTGCGTTGGAAACGTATAGTCCCACCGTTTTGACGGCATACAAAAACCAAAACGATGTGGGTTTTTCCGAAGTGTATCAATTTTTTGGAAGCCTGATTAACGGTAGTGATGAAGCTATTCCCTTGTCAGCAACCAATGCTTATCAAGTCATCCCTGCTGCAACGCTACATTTTGGTTCAGATATTTGTGAAATTCGCCCTGAACACGGTCAAAGCAAGTTTGCTACTTTGTACGATTTGAAAGATTTTGGGATTAGCAAACCGAAGATTCTCACTTCAATTTTAACCTTGCCCTGTGAATTCACTTTGACCCAATCCATGATTTTCATCAATCCCTATGACATGGTGGGGAATATGAAAAAACAAATCAACAATCTGCAATCGGTTGGTGATTTGGCGCAAGAGCAAGTAGATGAATTGGAATATGGCATGGGCGGATTGACGGCTGGCGAATTGATGTTTGGCGATTATTGCGCGACTTTGGCGGTCTTTGGCGATACGCCACAGGCTGCTGCCGACAATGGCGCACGGGCATATTCGGCATTTCTGAACTCGGGCGCGTATCGCTTCGCCAAATCGGGACATTCTGCACCGTCCACTTGGTACGCCCAAGTTCCAAATAGCGCAGAGCGTCCACGCTCGTTCCCCAAAACCACCGAAAATTTAGCTTGCACCTTTGGCATACACAATTATTCGTACGGTAAAAAGCACGGTAATCCGTTAGGGGACGGCTCGCCAGTTATGCCATTACAGACAGTTGCCAAAACCTTATTCCATTTCAATTTCCACTTTTCTAACCCAAAAGAAGACAATGTAGGCGACAAAATCGCAGGACATACGCTAATCTTGGGCGCGACTGGTACAGGTAAAACCACCTTGCAAACTTCATTATTGGCGTTTGTAGAGCGGTTTAATCCGCATTTGTTCGCGCTGGATTTGGACAGGGGCATGGAATTATTTATCCGTGTAATCGGTGGCAATTATTTTGCGCTAGAAGCAGGTAAACCGACTGGCTTAAACCCATTCCAACTGCCTGACACGCCGACCAACCGCGAATTTTTGTATGAACTGGTGGGCATTTGTGGACGCGATGAACACGGTAAATTGACCGCACAAGAACGGCAGGACATTCAAAATGCGGTAAATGCTTTGTTTGAAATGGATTTTGAATATCGCAGTTTCAGTTACTTGCTGCAATCCATACCGCACGATGCCACCAATCCCGACAGTTTGCGTGTTCGCCTGTCTGAATGGTGTCGTAGCGAGAATGGGCGGTTTGCATGGGTATTGGATAATGAACGTAACTTATTCAATCCTGATGAATTTTGGCGCATTGGCTTTGATTTGTCGGATATTTTGAAAGACAAATACAAGCCGACTGAACCTGTATTGGCGTATCTGTTTCATTTGCGCGAATTGATGTTGGATAAGGTAGCCGCACAAAACGGCTTACTGGTTAATATCATTGAAGAGTTTTGGTATGCGCTACGCTTCAAATTCACAGAAGAATTGATGTTGAAAATGCTCAAAACCGACCGAAAACGTGGTTCGTGGCTGATTTTGGTATCGCAATCGCCCGAAGATGCGATTCAGGCTGATATTTTCCCAGCTATTGTGCAACAAACACCCACCAAAATTTTTCTGCCCAATCCCGATGCCGAGTTTACAGGTAGCTATGAACGCTGTGGCTTGACCCTGAAAGAGTATCAGGAATTGATTAAATTATCGTTGGATAGTCGGACATTTTTGGTTAAACAGTCCAAACAGAGCGCGTTTGCCAAGTTAGATTTGTACGGTTTCAAAGACGAAATGGTTTTCCTTTCAGGTAGTAGCGATAACATTGAATTGTTACATGAAATCATGTCTGATTATGGCGAAGATGTAAATCAATGGTATCAGCCATTTATGAATAGAGTTCGTGAGATTCGAGCATTGAAAAGCCAAGCCAAACATCGAGTTCAAATGCAAGCTGATGTGTTTGAAATTGTGTGATTGCCCTATTACAGACAGGGCTTTTTTGTTGCCGTGAAAACGGTGTTTTTCTTTTAATATAAGGACTTTTATCATGAAAACAAACATGAAAAAAATCGCAGTTTTGGTTGTTTCAGGCTGTCTGATGTTAAGCCAACCAGTAATGGCAGGGGGTATTCCTGTTTTTGACGGTGCATCGGTTGCCCAAGCTATTCAGCAAGGCATTCAACTGAAACAACAAATTGACAACCAATTAGACCAGTTGCGTGAATTGGAAAACCAAGTAAAAGCTATGAGCGGTTTGCGCGATGTTGGTAAAGTGGTGCGTAGTACATTGGACACGACAACAGGCATTGGCAGCGAATGGGCAGAATTGTATGGGCAAGCCAAAATTACCGCTAATATCCAAAATGACTTAAACGGTAAAAAGTATTCCCATGAAAACAATTTGCAGCATTTACTGAAAACCCAACAATTGAACATCAAATCGTTGGAAGCTGCGCAAGACCGCATTGACAAAATCATTGAGTTGGGGCGTCAAGCGCAAAACACGCAAGACATCAAAGCCGCAGCCGATTTTGCGAACCGCATTGCGATTGAGCAAGGCTACATTCAAGCCATGCAGATGAAGTTGGACATGGCAGAGCGTGTTGCCAAGCAACAGGAAAAAATCCAGCAACAGCAATATGCTCAACGGCAAAAATGCTTTGCACAACAATTGGGTAAAGGCAATAATTACAAAGCCTGTTTATAATATTTAACACGATTTCAGGTAGTCTGAATTGTCATTAGTGCATTTCAGGCTGCCTGAAATCCACAAGGAAACCAATATGGCAGGGACTTTTTGGAAAGACACCACCGACTTTCTGCTCAATGGGTTGGGTACAAATCTGTTTGCCCAAAGTGCCAATTTAATCAGCAGCATTGCCCCACTATTCTCAATCGGGTTTGGCATTTATTTCATGATAATTATTCTGAACGCTTATGGGCGCGGATTTGATGGAAATGCCATTGATTTTGCCAAGAAAACGGTGGCATGGCTGATTATTATTGCCTGTGCGTTCAATGCAGGGCAATACCAAAAAATAGCAGGTATGCTATACGAATTTCCCGAATGGCTGGCTGGGGCTATCAATGGCAGTTTTGATGTGGGCGCGATTGATGTGGCTTGGGACAGCATTACACAGGCGGTCAGTCAAATTACCGAAAAAGCGGCTGATATTTACTTTGATATGGCAGATAAGCTGATGTATTACATGGCAGCCGTTATTTTGATTTTTTGTGGTGCAGTCTTTTTTGGGATTGTGGTTGCGTATTATTTGGTTGCAAAGGTTTCATTGGCAATGGTATTGTTAATCGGTCCATTATTTTTAGGTATGATGTTATTTTCATCAACACGGCAATATGCAATGAATTGGATAAGCCAAATTTTTAACTACGCTGTAACGATTGCACTTTTTACGATTTTAATGTCGGTGCAAATGAATATTTTTGAAAACCATATTAAAAATTTGATTACCGAACCTTGGCACAGTTTTGTTCAAATTTTAGGCATTTTGCCAGTATTTTTATTGGTTACAATGTTGTTGGTTATCGTTGCATTCAATATTCCGTCCATTGCCTCCGCTCTGACAGGTGGTGCAGGTGCAGGGGGATTCTCTACAATGGTTAATTTTGTGCGTCAAGCTTTAAATGGTGGTAGCCAAAATAGTCCTTTGACAAGTATTGGAGCAAGAAAAGCCTACAGACAAGGACGTGAATTTGCTGGGAAAGTTGGACAATTTTTCGGACGAGCTGGAAATAATATTAGCAATTTGAAAAAATAATGGCATAACGTAAAAAGCCGCATTTAAAATTGATTTAAATGCGGTTTTTTTTTTATTAATAATTG
>JBHARQ010000231.1:0-4472 GCA_041831015.1 Simonsiella sp.
ACGCCAAACCCAACCAAAGCGGCAACAACTGCCATTGAAACAAACGGTTATTCATTTAAAAACATTCAAGACAAAAAATAAAAACACGAAACTCAAACGGTTTGCGCTCTGTTACCGCATTATCAAAACATCGCCAGAACGCGGCGTCTTGCCGCCGCACCCACGCTTTAGAGTGGTGGCAGCCGAACGATATGCTCCCCAAATTAACGTAAGTTAAGGATAAATCATCAATAAAACAACTCTTTGATATTTCAACAATCTCATTCCCTCTCCCTGTGGGAGAGGGTTAGGGAGAGGGAAATCTGCGGATGCCTTGCCCTCTCCCCAGCCCTCTCCCACAGGGAGAGGGAGTTAGATAGCTGATATTTAAAAGTAATTTATCTTATTTAAAATCCACATTAATTATCCAAACCCATCTGCACCATCTGCGCGGCACGCAAAACCGCTCGTGCCTTATTTTGCGTTTCCTGCCACTCACTCTCTTCCACACTGTCCGCCACAATGCCTGCACCACTTTTCACATACAACACATCGTCCTGAATAATCGCCGTCCGAATCGCAATCGCCAAATCCATATCATTATTAAAGCCCCACACACCGACCGCGCCACCAAAAATATTCCGCTTTTCCGTTTCCAATTCCTCAATAATTTCCAAAGCGCGAACCTTCGGCGCACCCGACAACGTGCCAGCAGGAAACGTTGCTGCCAAAATATCCATATTGCTCACACCCCCTTTCAGGCAGCCTTCCACATTAGAAACAATGTGCATCACATGCGAATATTTCTCAATGACCATCTTATCCGTTACTTCCACCTTGCCAATTTGACTGATGCGTCCCACATCATTACGCCCCAAATCAATCAACATCGTGTGTTCCGCAATTTCTTTCGGGTCATTTAACAAATCCCGTGCATTTTCAGCGTCTTGTTCAGGGGTTGCACCGCGCAAACGCGTTCCAGCAATCGGACGCACCACCACCTTTTCACGCTCACGGCGCACCAAAATTTCAGGCGATGCCCCCACAATATGAAAATCCCCAAAATCATAATAAAACATATACGGAGACGGATTCAACGTCCGCAACGCCCGATACAAATGCAACGGATTATCTGAAAACGGCAATTTCATTCCCTGCGCAGGCACCACCTGCATACAATCACCGTCTAAAATATACTCACGCACACGGCGCACATACGACTTAAATTCCGCCTCGCCTGTGATGTGTTCAGGCTGCGTGATTTCGCTACCCAAAGACAATGGAATCGCCACACTCTGACGCAATTTCTCACGCAACAACTCCAATTTCTCACGCGCTAATTCATAACCTTGCGGCTCGCTGGGGTCGGCATACACAATCAAATAAATTTTGCCGCTCAAATTATCAATTACCGCCAATTCCTGCGACAACATCAACAAAATATCAGGCGTATTCAAAGGATTAACTTTTTCAGACTGCCGCAAACGATGCGCGATATGCTCAAAATAATAAATACTCTCATAGCCAAAATACCCCACCAAACCGCCCGTAAAACGCGGCAAACTAGCAATTTCAGGCGTCTTAAATTGCCCATGAAACTGCTCAATAAACGGCAACGGATTGCCCACATGCGTTTCACATAACACATGATTTCGGTAAACCTCCGTCGTTTTGCCCGACACCTTCAAATAAGTATCGCACGGCAAACCAATAAACGAATAACGCCCAAAACGCTCCCCCCCCCACCACCGATTCCAGCAGATAAGAGAAAGGCTGATTGGCTAATTTCAGATACAACGACAAAGGCGTATCCAAATCGGCAAGCAATTCTTGCACCAATGGAATGCGGTTATAGCCTTGCGCGGCGAGTTCAGAATATTCGGATTTACTAATCATAAAAATATCGCATTCACAAAAATAAACATGAAACCGTATTGTACACGCCCAATTCAAATTCACAATATCCAACCCAAAACAACTGTTTCCAGATATTTGCCAGAACGCGGCGTCTTGCCGCCGCACCCACGCTTTTAGGCTGGTGGCACGAATACATCCGCTCTTCGTAGAATACGCATTCTTATGGAGCGGCGACGGCTCGTCGCCATATTTCAAATACACCACCCATTTCATTTTGATGAAATTCAATCATTGGCGACGAGCCGTCGCCGCTCCATGTGGTACGATTTAAATTTGGTCGTGTACTGAAATCAAAAAAAGCTGCCTGAAACCAACTTTCAGGCAGCTTTCCATATTATCCCCAATTAGGGGCTAATGACAGCGAAGCGGTGTCATCAGCCCCTAGCAGTTTCACTTTTTTTTGTTACAATAGCGGCTAATGACTTTTTTATGATAATTATGATAATAAGGAAACGTTCCAATGCCACACTCCGCCGCTCATATGAATGAACTACTTGACTGCTTGCACCGCCAACAGCAGCCAGTTGGTGGTTTGGCATTTCCTGCCGTGTGGCAGCCACTCAAACTGGATTACACGCCAGACAGCATCAAACGCATCAATCGCTTACTCACCCAAATCCGCACCACCACCGAATACACCAGCCGTGCCATCAAGCAAAAACCGTCTGGCGATAATTTCATTCACACCCTCGCCGCCTATCTAGCCAATTATTTGGCAAATCAAAGCGGCGTTCCCACCGAATGGCTGGACAATGGCAGCATCAGCACAGGCATTGACCAATACAAAGTCGTGCAAGCCGTTTGCAACGCGATTGACCGCCCCAACAGCGAAATCAACCTAGACCGTCCCTTGTGGCAACTGCTTTGTTTTGGTGTGGATGCCGATAAAATGCAACTTCGCCAATTAATTTTGGGACGCTTTTTAAACAAACGTGCGCTGCCTGAAGGTTTGGCGAATCAATCGGCATTAACCAGCATCACATTTGATTTCAGCGAAACCAGCTTGCAACAAATTGATAAATTAATTGCATTGCTGGCAAAACATCATCATTTGCGCCCCGACACCGTGCGCCGTTGGGCGGTGCAATCGCCTGCGTATCGTAATTTATTCTTATTGCTCGGCTTTTATATTGGCGAAACGGTGGCGCGACAGCTGGGTCAAACGATTATGTGGAACAATGCCCATCGCCTTGCCGAAATTACCAAACAACCTGTTTCTATTGATTTTTTTGATAGTTTGGTCGCCGATTTTGGTAATGGTGTGGTAACGCCCGTATTGGGCATTGTCGAGCAGATTTTTACCAACACCGCCGTCAGCAGCGCAGGCTGGCTGAACTATCTGCGCCACGAAGAAACGGAAGCCGCCGAACACCAGCCCGACCACACCGACATTAACCAAGTGGCACGACGTGCCGTAGATGGCTTTTTGCGAAACATGTCCACCGATGGCAGCCCGATGCCGCAAGTGGCGTATGCCGATGAATTGCGTGAAATGAGTTTGGATTATAGCTTGGCGTCTATTGAAAAATTGGATAAATTGTTAAATATTATCCGCATCAGCCAGCCTGAATTCACGCGTTTTGCTGCTGCACCGCATACGCAAAATTTTCTGCATTTTTGCGCGTTTTATTGGGCGCGAACGGCAGCCACTTTATCGCATAATTCTTTGAAATTTTTGAATTATCAAGAATCAAAGCAATTTCAGCCAGCTTTGTCTAATGAATTTTTTCATCGTTATTCGGCATTGATTGGCGGTAAATTATTTTTTCCATTACAACACATTACCGCGCAAATTTGGCAACAGCCCAAACCGCAAACGTGTACGGATTTGATTCAAGACATCATCACTCAATATCATGGTGCGCTGATGCAAAGTGCGCCACAACCTGATTTTAAAGGCGCAACTTTGCCATTTGAATGGAAAATTGCGTTGAAAGCGGCTGGTTTTGGTGCGGGTTGGGCGTTGTGGGAAAAACGGCAACAGGCGGATTTGATGACGCCGACTTTGGTGCAATCAAGCGGTTCTGGCATTAATTTGTTGAAATTGAACACCGACAGCATCGCGGAAGCGATGGACAGCGGACGGCAGATGTTGAAGAAAAATCCTGACCGTTTGCAGCATCAGGCGTTTTTGTATGAGAGTTTTGCGAATTTGCCGCAGGGGCGTTTTGATGCGATTGCGTTGGAAATGTGTGTGTATCAAGGTAGCAAGCCATTGTATTTATTCGCCCTATTCCCGTTTATGTATGCTGGCGATGAGGTGAATTTTATCAATGGCAGCATTGCGATAAATGGCGATACCTTGCCTGATATGCGCTTGGCGGAAACGGTGATTCAGTCTTTGTATTTGGGCATGGATGATTTCTTTACGCCGCAGCATAATACCCCGCGTTTGTGGTGGCGTCAGAGTTGGCGTGAATGTTTGTGATGTGGGCGGTTCAAATCACCACTTACCGTTACCACGAGCGCAGCGTGGGTGCGGCGGCAAGACGCCGCGTTCTGGCGAATTTGAGATAAATCTATTTTAAATAGGTTTCTTTGAAATATCAGCAACCTAACTCCCTCTCCCTATGGGA
>JBHARQ010000232.1:0-4987 GCA_041831015.1 Simonsiella sp.
ATGTAGGATTAGAAATTCATTATTCACAAGATGAGATAATTTCTACTTTGATAAGCAGTAAAACCATTTATCCAAAATTCTTTTTTAATTGTTTCTTAATTTTTACTCCAATAATCATGATATTAAATTTTTTTCTAAATTATAGAAAGGTGCGATTATGGCGCAAGTAAATGCAACAGCGCGTAGAGTGGGTGCTTGCACCCACCAATTAGATAACTTATTGATTTATAAAACGGTGGGTGCAAGCACCCACCCTACGCCTAGTATTTTCAGGCTGCCTGAAAGGACTACGCGTCCAGCGAAATCAAAACTACGGAGAACGCACCTATCCGTGCCAACCACCTAAAAGCGTGGTGCGCGGCAAGACGCGCGTTCCTGACAAAATATCCGCACACGATTTTCAGGCAGTATCTACGCTTGCTATTCACTAGGAAAAGAAATCATGTTTAAAAAAGCCATTTTAACGATTTTGGTCTTGAATCTGTTGGCATGTTCCGATAAATCCGACCAAACCAAATCAACCACACCAGCTCAATCCAAAGCCACGGTTGCGCAAGCTCAAACCGCGCCACCGCCTAAAATCGCGCCCAAACCACAAAATTATCGTGTGGAACGCAAAAATGGCAATATGGGTTTGCTCAATCAACAAGGCGAAGTGGTCATTCCATTTGAATACAATCGTTTGGAATTATCCGATGATGAAAAAACCTTGTTGGCTTTGAAAAAAGATTCGGAGCTGTACGGTTTTATTGATATTTCGGGTAAAGAAATTTTGCCATTCAAATACAAAAAAGCAACGGCATTCAGTGAAGGTTTGGCTGCCGTATCCGAAGACGGTAAGAAAATGGGCTTTATTGATTTAACGGGAAAATGGGGCATTCCTGCCCAATACGATTGGCATGTTTCGGCTAGATACCAATTTACCGATGGCGCGGTGGTGGTGTATCAAGACGCATCCAAAGAAATCAAAAATCCCCTGAATGGCGAAACCGCCAGCATTAATGTTGCCAAATCGGCTGTTATTAATGTGAAAAATGAAATCATCGTGCCATTTGGTCAATATGAACACATTGACGGTTTCAGAGAGGGCTTGGCGCGTGTGGAAATCAAAGTCAAAAGCGATGGCATGATGGACAATGGCAAAATTGATTTGGGACGGCGTTTCGGTTTTATCAATACCAAAGGCGAATTGGTAATCCCAACCATTTATTATGATGCAGCCATGTTCCGCGAAGGTTTGGTCAATGTTGCGATTAAAGACAAATATGGTTTCATTGACCAACAAGGCAATACGGTTATTCCGTTTGAATACGACAATCATTTACATAGTTATTTCAGCAATGGTTTTGCCACAATGGTTAAAAAACGAGATGGCAGCATCATTTGTGCATCAGGCGTGATTGATATGAATAATCGCGTCATTGTGCCGTTTGAATACCACAGAATTCAATATACGGAAGATGGTTTTAGCGCAATCGGTTGCGAAAATGACAAGAACATTCTGTTTAATCGTGATGGCAAACGTATGAATTAACAATTTGTTTTAAAGCAGCGCGTAGGGTGGATGCAAATCTACCTTTTTCAATATAATCAATTAAATGGTGGGTTTACACGCACCCTACGCCTAGCATTTTCAGGCTGCCTGAAAGGACGACGCGTCCAGCGAAATCAAAACTACGGAGAACGCACCATTCCGCGCCACCCACCCAAAAGCGTGGTGCGCGGCAAGACGCGCGTTCCCGTCAAAATACACGCACACGATTTTCAGGCTGCCTGAATTGACATTTCGCTGGACGCGTAGTCCTTTCGCTGGACGCGCAGTTCTTCAGGCAGCCTGAATGTTTATTCTAACTAATCTTGCCATTTCCCCCAATAATCTACACCATTTTTTGCACAAAGCCGCTATACGCAAAGCCACTTTCGCAGCGACAATTTCATCTTCTTTAACCTCTATGGAAGTATGATTATGTTTGTCAATCAATTCAAAGGCTTGATTATTTCGGGCGCGTTGGCGTCTATGGGTTTGTCGGCGTGTGTGGTGTCGGATAATCCGTACACCAACGCAGCCGCTACTACGGCAGCCATTGGTGTTGCCAATATGCTGTTTTACAGTTTGAGCGATGGTTATTATTACGACCAATCGTACAACCGTATGCCGCGCAATTACCACCCCGAAGCGCACATTCCCGTGCAACGTGTGAGCAGCATGGACGATTATCGCCGCCAACACCCACAACCGCAATATCAACGCGGTTCACAACGCGGTCAATATCAACAACCTGCTTATTCTAATAATAATAATCGCCGCTACGACAATAGTGGTCGTGGACGTTATCAAAATAATCAATACGATGATTATCAATATAAACGTGGACAACGCGGCAATTATCGTTAATCCCTAAAAAAGCTGCCTGAAAATCATGAGTAGATATTTTCAGGCAGCCTGTTGTTTATTTTTGAATTAATGCTGATTTTGCGGATTGTATTTCTTTTCCAATTTGGTAAACAACCAGCTCAAACACAAAGTCATCAATAAATAAATCAATGCAATGGTGTAAAGCGGTTCGGCATAAATGGAATAGCGTCCCGAAATGGCTTTGTACACATACGCCAATTCCGCTACCGCAATCGCTGATAGCAATGAGCTGTCTTTTAATAACGTAATAAACTCATTGGCAATCGGCGGTAACATACGGCGCAAGGCTTGCGGCAAAATCACAAAACGCATCGCTTGAGAATACGTCAAACCCAAAGAACGCGCCGCTTCCATTTGCCCTTTGTCAATGGATTGAATGCCAGCGCGGAAAATTTCCGTCATGTACGCGCCTGCATTAAAGGTCAATGCCAGCGTACCTGCAATCAATGCGCCATAATTGCGGCGTAATTCGGCTGCCAAATCGCCATTAATCAACCAACCATCAGTCGGATGAATCAACGCAGGCGACCACACAAAATGCCAAATAATGATTTGGACAAATAAAGGCGTGCCGCGAAACAGGGTAACATACAGCCCTGATATACTGCGTAATAACCATGTAATCCCTTGGATAAACACACCGCCTTTTTCAATACGGATGATTCGCGCCAATGCACCGAATAAACCCAAAACCGTGCCGCCTAATACAGCCACGGCGGTAATGCCCAAGGTAAACAAAATACCGTCCAAAAACATCTGACGATATTCCCACAAAACATCAAACCGAAAATCGGTATATGATTTCAGCCATGTAAAAATTTCATTCATAAATAAAAATTCCAAAAAATGCTGCAAAACAAAATATTTTACCCCAAAGCGTGAATAATGTATGGAAAAAATATTCGCTTTCGCGTACATTCGCTCAATTTATTTCAAGATATGCAGGCTGCCTGAAATTAAATCGTAGCAATATTACAAAATATCACAAAAAACTTGATTTAAATCGCTATTCAATCCGTCAAATCCGCGTATAATGTTACAAAACTACACGCAGTCGTGTATTATCCCAATACAACCCTTTTCAGGATACTTTTAAATGAAACCACTACACCCGAAATTAGCAGAAATTACCCAACGCATTATTGAACGCAGCCGTCCTACGCGCACGGCATATTTAGAGCGTATTCGCGCATTCAAACAACAAGGACGCTTGGAACGCGATCAATTAGGTTGTTCCAACTTGGCGCACGGCTACGCTGCCATGCCCAATATGATTAAAATTGAAATGCAAAAACCCGATGTTCCCAACATCGGCATGATTAGTGCGTACAACGACATGGTGTCCGCGCACCAACCATTTAAAGATTTCCCCGATTGGATTAAAGACGAAGTTGCCAAACACGGCGCAACCGCCCAAGTCGCAGGCGGCACACCAGCGATGTGCGATGGCATTACGCAAGGTTACGAAGGGATGGAATTGTCGTTGTTCTCGCGTGATGTAATTGGCATGAGTACGGCGGTGGGCTTGTCGCACCAAATGTTTGATGGCGCGTTGTTCTTTGGCGTGTGCGACAAAATCGTCCCCGGTTTGGTGATTGGCGCGTTGTCTTGCGGACACATTCCAGCCGTATTTGCGCCCGCAGGCCCGATGTTGAGCGGTATCGGCAACAAGGAAAAAGCGCGTACCCGCCAATTATTCGCCGAAGGCAAAGTCGGTCGCGATGACTTGTTGAAAAGCGAAATGGGTTCATACCACAGCCCTGGTACTTGCACATTCTACGGCACAGCCAACTCTAACCAAATGATGATGGAATTCATGGGTTTGCATTTGCCAGCAGCCGCATTTTTCAACCCATACACCCCAATCCGCGAAGCCTTGACACGCCGCGCAGCCGTGCAATTAGTACAAGACATTCGCAGCAAAAACGCCAAACCGATTGGCGAAATGCTGTCTGAAAAATCATTTATCAACGCCATGATTGGCTTGATGGCAACAGGCGGTTCAACCAACCACACCATGCACTTGGTGGCGATGGCGCGTGCGGCTGGTGTGATTTTGAATTGGGACGATTTTGACGAAATTTCATCTATTGTGCCATTGTTAATTCGCGTGTATCCAAACGGTCAAGCGGACGTGAACCATTTTGCCGCAGCAGGTGGTTTGCCATTTGTGATTCGTGAATTGCGCGAAAATGGCTTGTTGCATGACGATGTGGACACCGTAGTCGGACACGGTATGCAAGCCTACACCCAAGAGCCATTCTTGTTGGACGGTCAATTAGTATGGCAAGACGCGGTAGCCGAAAGCCGCGACAGCGAAATTTTGCGTACTTACGACAACCCATTCTCGCCAAATGGCGGTTTGAAATTGATGAAAGGCAACATCGGTCGTGGCGTGATTAAAGTGTCAGCCGTGAAAGACGCGCACCGCGTGATTGAAGCCCCAGCCATCGTATTCAACGACCAAAAAGAAGTATTGGCAGCATTTGAACGCGGCGAATTGGAACGCGATTTTGTGTGCGTGGTGCGCTATCAAGGTGCGCGCGCCAACGGTATGCCTGAATTGCACAA
>JBHARQ010000233.1:0-5220 GCA_041831015.1 Simonsiella sp.
CGGATTTCATATCCGCCCTTACGTTTAAGAATACGAATTTTGTAAAGGTTTCTGAATGTGGTTTCAGGCAGCTTTTATCTATTTGATTCGTTTATTTTTTAGCAGTTAGTGCATCTAAACGGTTTTGAATGTGGGTGTAGAGGAAGTCGCGTTTTTCCCACAGAAAGGTTTCAAATTTTTTCAGGGAGTAAAATTTTTGTACCATGGTTGGGAATCCTTTGTGCAAAATGGCTGCCAATTCGCGGTTCATGGTTTCATCGTCCATCGCGGTTTTGAGGTCGCATTGTTTTGCTTCCAGATAGATGCCGATTTGTTTTTTGATGTAGTTGTTGATTTCAAATTGTTGCATGGTTTTTACTTTCTTGGTTTGTGAATGAATGTTGATTTAGCTGAATAAGCTATTTGTGTGCCAATTTTTTACTTTCAGACTGCCTGAATGGAACGCGCCATTGTGCGGCTACCACTCACTTAAAGCGTGGGTGCGGCGGCAAGACGCCGCGTTCTGGCAAATTTCTACTCTTTTTGTTCTTCTGCTGGCGTGGTTGTGGCTTTTTTACGCCCAAAGCCTTTGCCGTCAAATCGTTTGACGTATTTGACTTCGCCACCCGATGATTCTGTGCCTGCACGGGCAATGGCTTGGAAGGATTTGCTTAATTGGTACACTAATTTAACGGATTGGGTGGGGGTTTGTAAACCCGCCTCGTAGCCTAGGTATAAATCGCGTGTGAGCTGTTTGCCAAAGGTCAGGACTTGTTGGGCGGGGTTCATTTCGCCTGTTTGGGCATTGCGGGTTTGGCTGCTGGATAAGCCAAAATCGTCCACTAATCCAACTTTGTCATTCAGGCTGCCTGCAAGGAATGCGCCTGCGGCGGTTGCCAAGGCGGCGTTATCGGTGCTGCTGCCGCTACTGGCGCGATTTAGGATGAGCCATGAGAGTTTGTCTTTTTCGCTCATGGGCTCGTTGGCAACGAGTGTGATGCGCGGTGCGTCTAAATTGCCCAAGACTTCTACACCAGCACCGACTTGTGAACCTCGTCTTTCGGCGCGGATGTTGAGGTTGGGTTTGTCCAATGGCCCAACAAATGAGATGATGCCTTTTTTGATAATCAAATCTTGTCCATAGGCTTTGTAGCGTCCACGCACGACGTTGATGCTGCCCACGCCTGTAACGTCTTGTTGGGGTCGTGCGGTGAGGGTGAGTTGTCCGCCAAGTGTTACGCGCAAGCCTTCGCCGCTAAAATAGAATTTATCATTTAAATCAAATATTAAATTCATATTAAAGGGGGTGCTGGCTGTGGGTTCTTCTTTGGTTTCGCCCAATACAACCACGTCATCGTCTAATGTGGGTGCGCTGCTTTCTTGGAAGCCGAATTTGCCTTCATCGGTTATTAATTTGCCATCTAGGGTAAAACCTGTTTCGTTGTATTTTAAGGTGGTTTTGCCGCTAATGGTTAGGTTGCGTGTGGCTTGATTGAGGGCTTGGTATTGTTGAAATACGACATCTGCCACAACAATGGGCATACCGCTTGAGTAATCTGCTGTGCCTGTTAATGTGGCGGTGCCACCGCGTTTGAATTGTAAGGCATCAACCGTCCACACGCGATTGCTTAATCGTGATTTCAGGCTGCCGTCTTTTAAAACAATGCCTGCGCTTTGATTGCGGTAATATAAATTTTCGCCTTCAATCGTGCCGTTTAAGCGTGGTTCGGACAAAATGCCTGTTACCGTCATGACGGCGGCAACTTTGCCTTTGACGGTTTGTCCTGTTGGCAATAGGTTTTTCAGTTGGTTTAATTCTTCCACATCCAAACGCAATGCGCCGCCCACTGGCGCATTCAGCAACACACCTTGCCCGAAACGTTGCAAGATGTTGAAATCGCCACTGGCTTTACCGTAGCGTGTGTCGCCTGTGTAGTGGTTGAGAATGCCTTGGTCGGTCAAACGGGTTTGTAAAACGAGATTTTTCAGTTCTAATTTGGGTTTACGCGTGGTTGGCAAAATCATGTCGCCGCCTTGTTGGCGCAAATTCAGGTAGCCACGCGGTTCGGTGGTGTAATTCAAATCCCAATCGCTGGCAATAATTAAATCATGCTCAATCGGTGGTTTGTAAAAATGTTCTAATTGCACCAAATGGAAATTGTCCGCACTGCCTTTGGTGGATAAACCTGATTGTTTGTTCCACACAAAGCGTTCCAAATTCAGGCTGCCGCCCAATGCACGCCAACGCGCCGCGCTCAACACCACGCGTTGTGCGCCTGCCTCTAATTGCAATGGATTTTGTAATTGTAAATTCAGCGCGCCCGATAAATCCAACGCATTCACTGTACCGAGCCATTGATTTTGCTCGGATAAACCACCTTTGGCGGCTAATTTGAGCGCAAATGGTTTGCCGTCTAATTTCAGGCTGCCTGAACCGCTTAATTCATGCTGACGTAAACTGCCATTAAGTGCCAATTTCACATCATCAATCGCCGTGCCACTGGACACAATGCCTTTACCTTCCAATGCCACGTCCAAAGGCGCGGTAAATTCAGGCGCACCTTTGATTTTAAAATCAATGGTTTTGATGTCAATGACATTGGGGACGGCAAAATCGCGGGCTTGCCCCGTTAAATCTGCTTCAATTTTTGTCCAACTGTCTTCCGTATTTTTCAGGCTGCCTGAAACCATCAGCAAGCCTTTCACGCCCACCCCAAATTGCGCCAAATTCGGCGATTCAATGGCAATGTTTAACACATCGTCTTTTTTACCAAATTTACCTTCCGTTTTTACCGAATTATTGCCCAATTTCAATGACACATCAGCCTTACTTAAATGCTGATTTTCATAAGAAATATAGCCATTTCCCGATAAATCTGACCCCGATAATTGCGAAGGGCGCAAATGCAATTCCGCGTGATACGTCATTTTGGCAATTTCGCCATTTAATTTCACATCGCCGCTCACATTACCCGCAGGCAAGTCAGGATACAACTGGGCAGGATTAAAATTTTGACTGCTTAAATTTGCCGTAATTTTTTGATTTTTAAATAATTCCAATGTAGCCGCCACTTGTGCGATGCCGCCATTTTTCGGGCGAATTTCGCCGCGTTCCAAATGCAAAGTGCGTTGCCCATTATTCGCATCGGTGTGAATTGTCAGCGAACCTTTCGCGTCCGCCCGACCCGTATTCAACTGAAAACCAAACACAGGCTTGCTAAACGTCCCCACCGCCGACAACGTGCCATTCAACGTACCGTGTAAAGACGTGCTGATGGCGTCCGCGCTGGTGATGTTTTTCACAGCAGCCTGAAGATTCATCGTTTTCTTTTGCGCGTAAATGCCGCCTGTTAATTTCACCTCGCCTTGCTGCATTAATTGCGCGTTTAACTGCTGAATTTCGACCGCGCCACTTTCATTGACTTTAAACACACCGTGCAATTTTTTCACAGGAATGCCTTGCTTATCCGCAGCAATCGGCGTGGCGTTGGTCAAATCAATTTTGCCATTCAATGCAATCACATCGCCCAATTCAGGCAACACATTCGCATTAAACGTCAATTTGGCTTGTGGCAAACTGCTCAAAAAAGCGCGTGGGTTAATCCCTTCGCCTTGCAATTTCACATGCCCAATATAATCCCGAATATTCGGTGCAAACGGATGCAAACTCGTATCGCCATCTAACGAAATCCCCAAGCCTTTAATATTCGTTTTCAAAATAATATCTTTCAGGCTGCCTGAAAGATTCAAACGATTATCCACCTGAATCCCGTCCAATTCCCCTTTTGATGCCAATTCGCCAGCCAGCGCATACGGCAACACCGTATTCAAACGCAAACTGCCCTTACTATCCGACCAATCCGTCTTAACCGATTGAATATTCAACAAATGATTCTGATGGTCATAACGATAATTTGCCCACACACGATGCAACAACACCGTTTTCTTTTTCCCCTGCGTGATTTTCCCTACCTGCAAACTATCCAAAGTCGCCACCAATGGCAACGATACCGTGCTAGGCAATTTCGGTGGTTCATCTTTCGGTTTGGGTGGTGTGGGTTTATTGTCAATATGAATATCGCCAATATGTAATTGATTGATATGCAAATGCTCTTTTAATAAATCTTTCGGCTGCCAATCAAATTGTAAATGCGTGGCGGTAATATCCGCACTTTCCGTATTCACCACAATCCCATTTGCCGTAAACCCACGCCAAATCGTGCCATCAAGCACATCAGCCTTGATGACCACACCCGTATTCAACCGTTCAGGCAACTGCAACGCATAACGCAAACCATCTTTCGTCCCCAACAGCCACATTGACCCCACCAACACCGCACCAATCAACACCGTGATTAACATCGTAAAAAAAGACGAAATGCGCCACAACCAACTGCGTTTGCGTTTGGTTGTGGTGGGTGTGGGGGGGTGAGAATTGGATTGTAAAGGTTCAGGCGTGGTTTCAGTCATGATGAATGATGGTTCATTTCAAAAAAATTACAAAGCACGGTCAAAATACAAATCAATACCAGATTGAGCAGACATCTGATTCACATAATTCAACAAAATGTCAGGTAACACCAAACCGCGCACCATCGTCAAATTACGCAACATCGGGAACACCAAAATATCTTCCCAGCTCAAAGATTGCCCGTTCAAATAATCAGCCGATTGAGCCAACCCAGCCAAATCATTCAAATCCGCATGAATTTTAGACAAATACACCGCCGTCAAATTCCAATGCGCTTGAAAGCTACCCATATTTTTCTCTTTTTTATCAATAAAATATTGAATTGCTTCAGGCGTAGCAAATTCAGCCAAATTCAACTTCACATCACGCGGCATAATCAAGCGATTATAATATTTGCCCACCTGTTCACACCATGCCTTGATTTCATCACGCGCGGCAGCCAAAGGCGCATTGCCCGATAATTCATTAATATAACGGACAATATCCAAACTTTCGCCCATATGCGAACCGTCAGATTTTTGCAAAATCGGCACCTGTTTCGCCCCAATCAAAGCAATCGGCGTTGCCTCATCATCATTCAACAACACCACCTCTTCCACCGCCACATCGCGCAAACCAAATATCATCCGCGCCCGCACACAAAACGGGCAATGGTCGTAAATATATAATTTCATTGTTTATTTCCTAAAATATTTATTTTCAGGCTGCCTTTCTGTACACGACAAAAATTTATAATGCTGCCTGAAACCCGCTCCCTCTCCTGTGGGAGA
>JBHARQ010000234.1:0-4388 GCA_041831015.1 Simonsiella sp.
AAAAGCGTGAGTGCGGCGGCAAGACGCCGCGTTCATGGCATGACAAGAAATATCATTAGTAGGCGCGCGCCCAATGGGTGTGTTGTTGGCTTTGTTGTTCGAGAAATTGGGCTAGGGTGTCGTATTGTTCGGCGGCGTGGTTGATTTGGTTGATTTGTTGGCGGCAGGTTTCGCCGTCTTCAACTCGCGCTAAATACCAGCCAATGTGTTTTCGTGCGATGCGAACGCCGCCGATTTCGCCATAAAATTGGTGAATGGCGGTGAGATGTTCCAAAATCACGTTGCAGGCTGCCTGAAATGGGACGGGTGGCGGTATGTCGCCTGTTTGTAGGAAATGTTGGATGTCGTGCAGCAGCCATGGGTTGCCTTGTGCGCCGCGCCCAATCATGATGCCGTCTGCGCCTGTTTGGTTCAGGACGGCGGCGGCTTTTTGGGGACTGGTGATGTCGCCGTTTGCCCAAATGGGGAGTTGGACGGTTTGTTTGACTTGGGCGATGAGGTCGTATTCGGCATCGCCGCGATACATTTGGGTGCGCGTGCGTCCGTGAATGGCAAGCGCGGCAATGCCTGCATCTTCTGCCATTTTGGCGATGGTGAGGATGTTGCGGTGTTCGTCGTCCCAGCCTAAACGGGTTTTGAGGGTAACGGGTACATCAACGGCTTTGACAACGGTGTTGAGGATGTCATTCACCAAGGGTTCGTTTTGTAATAATGCGCTGCCTGCCAAGACATTGCAGACTTTTTTGGCGGGACAACCCATATTGATATCAATGATTTGTGCGCCATGAGCCACGTTGTATTGCGCTGCCGCCGCTAATTCAGCAGGGTCGCTGCCTGCAATTTGGACGGCTATGATGCCTGTTTCGCCTGTGTGGTCGCGGCGTTGGGTGGATTTGCGGGTGTGTTGTAGGCTGGGGTCGCTGCTCAGCATTTCGCTGACGGTATAGTCTGCGCCAAATTGTTTGGCGAGTTGGCGAAAGGGTTTGTCGGTGATGCCTGCCATGGGCGCGAGCGCGAGTTTAATATCTTGTTTGAAATCAATGGGCATTTTGTTTTGGTATGGTTATTTTGTAAATAAAATGGAAAAGCTGCCTGAATGGAGTTTCAGGCAGCCTGAATGGATGGAAATGGGTTTTACCCCAATTGCTCCGTTGTCGTAGCAGAATTGCCAAATAAATCAACTGGCGAAGTCATCATATTAGGCACGGTGTATTTCATGGGTGTTAATGCAATTTCAGGCAGCGTGGCTGGCTCATTAACCACAGTTGGCTCAACCGACGGTTCAGTTAATACGGCAATGGTGGTCGGTTCGGTTGCTGTATTGGCTGTATTTTCTACTGTATCGCTGCTTGGTGTGGCATTCATTTTGGGTTTAGGTGGTTCAGCTTGAACCACCATAGCAGGTTCATTTGGATTTTCAGGATTGTGTGCGCTGGAAAATTGTTGAACGACAGCGTTGGGTTGGGGAATGGGGGGTGGTGGTACGCGGTCATCATGATGATGGGGGGCATGGTTATCATTCATTGCCGCACCCAAAGCAAAAATACCTGCAGTTGCCAAACCACCTATAAGCCATTTCATTCCTGTACTCAATTGGCTGGCTTTTTCGGGTACGCCTAAAGCAATATCATCAGGCATTTCATGATTCACCGATGGATTTTGCTGCCAATCTTGTCCGTAATTAACTTGGTCGCTGTTGATGGCATGACCAAGAAACACCCATACACCTGTTTCATCGGCTTGGGCGGCTGCATCGTAGATTGATTGCCCCGATGCATCCACCATAAACACATCACTACCTTGCTCGGTATAGGCAAGCAAAACCACTTGCTCATCACTCATGGCGTTGGCAAGTTGTTTTTGAATGACATGTTCGGAATGATGGGTCATCATAAAAAATCCTACAGCAATATGGTTTGTATTCAATCATGCTTATTTTGCGTGAAAATATCAATTTTCTCAAGAAAAAATTATACTATTTTTAAATTATCATCTTGATATTTTAGAAAAACAACTTTTTTATTGTTTTATGGTATCAGCGTAAGCAAGTTTTATACCAGTATTGATATTGACCACTCAAATTTACAAATGTCGCAATTCGGACAATAATATCGTTTTATCGATTTTTCAGGCTGCCTGAATATTTTTTCGCCCCATTTTTTTATTAAACAGGACAATATTATTATGAGCAACGCAACCATTTTGCAAAATTTACCCATTGGACAAAAAGTCGGTATCGCTTTTTCAGGCGGTTTGGACACCTCTGCCGCTTTGTTGTGGATGAAACTCAAAGGCGCGAATCCTTACGCTTATACTGCCAATTTGGGTCAGCCCGATGAAGACGATTACAACGCCATCCCCGAAAAAGCCAAACAATATGGCGCAGAAGTGGCACGTTTGATTGACTGCCGCAGCCAGTTGGCACACGAAGGCATCGCTGCAATTCAATGTGGCGCGTTCCACGTTTCTACGGGCGGTATGCCGTATTTCAACACCACGCCATTGGGTCGCGCGGTAACTGGCACAATGTTAGTAGCAGCGATGAAACAAGACGATGTGAACATTTGGGGCGACGGCTCAACCTATAAAGGTAACGACATTGAACGCTTTTACCGCTACGGCTTATTGACCAACCCCGCATTGAAAATTTACAAACCATGGCTTGACCAACAATTTATTGATGAATTGGGCGGTCGCCAAGAAATGTCTGAATTTTTGATTGCCAACGGTTTTGACTACAAAATGTCCGTAGAAAAAGCCTATTCCACCGACAGCAATATGTTGGGTGCAACGCATGAAGCGAAAGATTTGGAATTTTTGAACACAGGCATCAAAATTGTGAAACCAATCATGGGCGTGGCGTTTTGGGACGAAAATGTAGAAATTAAACCTGAAATCGTTACCGTGCGTTTTGAAGAAGGCGTGCCTGTGGCATTGAATGGCACAGAATTTGCTAACCCAGTAGATTTATTCTTGGAAGCCAACAAAATTGGCGGACGACACGGTTTGGGCATGAGCGACCAAATCGAAAATCGCATCATTGAAGCCAAATCACGCGGCATTTACGAAGCCCCAGCGATGGCATTGTTCCACATTGCTTACGAGCGTTTGGTAACAGGCATTCACAACGAAGACACGATTGAGCAATATCGCATCAACGGTTTGCGTTTGGGACGCTTACTGTATCAAGGTCGCTGGTTTGATAGCCAAGCCTTGATGTTGCGTGAAACCGCGCAACGTTGGGTGGCGAAAGCGATTACAGGCGAAGTAACATTGGAATTGCGTCGTGGTAATGATTATTCTATTTTGAATACGGAAAGCCCAAATTTGACGTATGCGCCAGAGCGTTTGAGCATGGAAAAAGTGGAAAACGCCGCGTTCACGCCATTAGACCGCATTGGTCAATTAACGATGCGTAATTTGGATATTGCGGATACGCGCACCAAATTGGGCATTTACTCGCAAACGGGTTTGGTGCAACTGGGCGAAGGTTCGGTGATTCCCAAATTAGAAAATAAATAAATAATCATATGATTTCAGGCTGCCTTTTTGTTTCAAAATGCAAAAAGGCAGCCTGAAATATTTGTAAAGCTGACAATATATTGTCATTGCCTAAAATGGGATTACGCCAATAATTGCGCTTTTTTATCAACAGATTGCGTCTTTATCACACGTTTGCCAACTATTTTCAGGCTGCCTGAAACAAAATCCGCCACCGCTTGCGGAAATAACTGATGTTCCACCGCCAACACACGCGCTGCCACATCGTCTGCCGTGTCGCCATCCAAAATCGGCACAACGCCTTGCGAAATAATGGCGCCATTGTCCAACACTTCCGTTACAAAATGAATCGTACAACCTGCCACGCGGCAGCCTTCATCCAAAGCCCGTTGATGCGTGTGTAAACCCGTAAACGCTGGCAACAAAGACGGATGAATATTGATACAACGATTTTCATAATGCTTACAAAATTCAGGCGTCAAAATCCGCATAAATCCTGCCAACACCACCAAATCAGGCTGATACTGGTCAATCAACGCCATCATCGCGCGGTCAAAGTCCTCGCGGCTGGCAAATTCTTTATGATTGAGCGCGGCGGTAGCGATGCCCCGTTCTGCTGCCCAAGCCAAACCTGCGGCATTCGGATTATTGGACAATACGGCTGCGATGCGTGCGCCTTGAATATTGGCATTGACGATGGACTGCATATTGCTGCCACGCCCTGAAATTAAAATGACGATGTTTTTCATATAAATAACCTTATTTGTCAAAATACATTTTAAGAAAAATGAAAAGGTTTACAGTAATTAGGGAAGTTGCCATAGATTTTTACGGTAAATTTGTTTATGCTTATTAAGTTTAAACAAATTGTTACACAACTTTCATTT
>JBHARQ010000235.1:0-3836 GCA_041831015.1 Simonsiella sp.
CGTGGGTGCGGCGGCAAGACGCCGCGTTCTGGCAAGGTTTGGGTTAAGTAAGCCATGGGGCTAAATCGTTGGTGTGGATGTCCCATGCCCATACGCCGTTGTCGCTGATGCCGTATAGTCCGCGCAGGAAGAGGTAGCGCACGGCGATGGTGTCGGGCAGGGCGTGGCGTGATTGGAGGTAGCGAGCGGTGGCAATGGCATAGATAAAGGCTTGTAAATAGTAGTGGTGTTCTGCCATGGCGGCATTGAGGGCGGCTGGGGTGTAGGCAGCAGCGTCGTCGCCCAAGGCGTTGGATTTGTAGTCCACGATAAGGGTGTGGCGTTGGGCGGTTTGGGCAAGCAAGTCAATCGCGCCGCTGATGTAGCCGCGCACGTCTCGGAATTGGAGGTGTTGGCTGGCGGCTTTGATGTCGGGCGGTAGGTTGGATTGGGCAAACCATGTTTTGATTTCAGGCAGCCTGAAATCTTCGGTATGCATGAGAAAGGTCATTTCGGACAGCATTTGGTTGGGGTGAAGGCTGGCTAAATTGACGCGTGGGAGTAGGGGGGTTTCTCGCGCAAAATCGCACATTTGTATCACGGCATCGCGCCAGATGTCGGTGTCAAAGCGGTGTTGGGTGAGTTTTTCGTCAATGAGTTGGGTTTGTTGGTCGGCGGGTTGGTTAAATTGTAGGCGTTCTAGGATGGCATGGAGGCACACGCCAGCCGCCGCGCCGTGTGGAAAGGCGTGGATGCTGTCGCCATCGGGTAGGGTGGTGGGCGGTACAACAAAGGTTTGTTCATCGGCATCCAGCGCAGGCAGTAATTCGGTAGCGGCGCGTTCGGTTTGGCGGCTTAGGCTGGTAAAGCTGGTGTGTTGGATGAATTGGAAACGGCGTGGCGTCCATTCTATCGCGCGAAAAATGGGTTGGGTGTGGGTTAAATCGGTTTTCAGGCTGCCTGAAAAGGTGTCGTCGTGGTGGATGATGAATTCAAAATCGGTTTCGCTGGTGTTTTGTTGGGCGATAAATTGTTGCCAATGTTGTAAGTAGGCGGTTTCTTGTTTGCTGATGTTGTCATTGGCATCTAATAGGTAGGCGAGGGCGTTTTGGAATTTGTCGTTGTTTTCGGTTTTGGGTTTGTGGTCGGATTTGCTGTTTTTGTTTTGGAAATGGGAAACGTATAGATACAGTCGTTCCTCCGCACGAGTCATCGCCACATAGAGTAGGCGTAAATCTTCGGATAATTGTTCGGCTTGGATGGATTGTTTGTCGGCATCGCTTTGTTTGTATTGGGCTTTGCTGATGATTTCGGCGGTGCCTGATTGGTGGCTGATGTACCATTCATCACGGTTGTTTGTGCTGCTGGCTTTCCAAATAAAGGGGCAGAAGACAATCGGGTATTGCAAACCTTTGGCGGCGTGCATGGTAACAATTTTGACTAAATTTTCATCGCTTTCCAAACGTAAAATGTGGTGGTCATGGCTCATTTGACGGTTGCTGGCTGCCTGAATTTCACGGTTCAGCCATTGGTGTAATGAGCTGGGCGTGTGGCTCATTTCATCTTCTTGCGCCAATAATTCCATGATTTGATGTAAATTGGTTAAAGTGCGCTCATTTTGTTGGGTCAATAAACGGGTTTCCACGCCATGACGTTGCCAAAAGGCTTGTAAAGCGGCATAAATGCCATGTTGTTGCCAACATTCTAATAATTCATTCGCGCTGTCAATCCACGCCAACAAATGCTTTTCATGCGCGTTCAATTCCAATAACGCCGCCGCATCGTATCCAAACAACACGCTCGCCAATACAAATCGCAGTAAACCTGTTTTTTGCGGCTGAATGGCAAATTCTAATAATGCCGCCACCGCTTGCGCTTCGGGTTCCGCAAAAATACTGTCGCGGCTCAATAACACACTTTGCACGCCATGACGTTTTAATTCATGCTGCATCAACACGCCTTCTTTGCGCGTGCGAACCAACACGGCAATGTCATTGGCTGCCAACGGACGATGTTGAAATAGCGAAGGATTGATTTTATCTTTGACTTTCAATTTCAGGCTGCCTGAAACCGATTGCGACAACAAATCCACAATTTGATTGGCACAAATCCGCGCCGATTGTTTCAGCAAACCATCGGTGTTCAAATCATCATCATTGGGCAACCAGCGAATTTGCACCGCATGACCTGTGGGCGACAAATTGGGTGTATCGCGTTGCGCTTTGATGGCGTTGTAACCAATTTCAGGCAGCCTGAACGGTTCATTTCGCGCAAAAAACGCACTAATACTATTCATCAATTTACGGTGGCTGCGGTGATTGACATCCAACGTATAATGCCGCTCACTGTCTTGCACCGCCTGCAAATACGCGAAAATATCCGCGCCCCGAAAACTATAAATTGCCTGTTTCGGGTCGCCCACCAAAAAGAGCGGCGTGTTGGTTTGTGCAAACGCCGTGCGAAAAATCGCATATTGCAACGGGTCGGTGTCTTGAAATTCATCAATCAACGCCACCTGCCAGTTGTGCGCCAACTCATTGGCAAGTGCTTGAGCGTGTTCAGGATTTTCCAATAATGCAGCATACACATCCAACAACAAATCATCAAACACCCGTTGCGGACTATGCTTTTTAAATTCAAAGCGTTGCGTACGCAAATAATCCGTTAAATCACAACTTAATTGATGCAAAATACCTTCTTCAATCGCAATTAATTCATCAACAATTCCCGTTAATTCATTTAATTGACTAATCAAACTCACTTTTTCAGGATTGGGAACCTTATTTTTTTTCACTTTAGTCGTCAAACAATCACTTGAAAAAGGCAAATATTGATACGAACTATTATACAAAATCTCTTTTAAATCAAATGGGTTAGGATTAACTGTCGGTAAATCATATAAATTCGCAAATTTCTTTTTAAACGTATCCGTACGATAACTATTGCCATTTAAATCAGCATGAATATCCCAAAACGCCGTTTCAATCTCATTGATTTTAGGATAAATTTTTTCCCATGTATCCTGAAGATGCGCTAAAACCGCATGATACGATTGCGTCGGAATATCAGGCTGCCTGAACGCCAAATAAGGACGCGAAATCAACTTTCTCAACGCCGCCAACTGACTTTTCGGCGTTAAATGATGACGATACGCCAACATCGCCCAAGTCGGATTGGGCGCGACACGCATCCGCCAAAAATCCTGCGCCGCAACCAGTTGCTGGTGTTCCGCAGATTGCTCATCAAGCTGAATTTGAAACGGCACTTGACACAAAAACGCAAAATCCTGCAACACACGCTGACAAAAACCATGAATTGTATAAATCGCCGCATTATCAAATTCACTAATCGCCGCTTTTAAGCGCAATTCCAGTCTGGCTTGCTCTTCTTTTTTAAGCGATTGTTTTAATAATTGAAACAAAAAATCATCGGTGCATTTGCTGCGTAACAAATCATCAGATTGCGCCGCCTTGGGCGTATTTTTCAGCGCGTCCAACGCCTCATCCAAGCGAGCGCGTAGGCGATTTTTCAATTCGGCGGTGGCGGCTTTGGTAAACGTAACGACCAAAATCTTGTCCACGCGATAATGTTCCAGCACAATCAAGCGCGTGAACAAGGCGGCGATGTTCCACGTTTTGCCTGTACCTGCGGAGGCTTCAATTAAATTTGTATGAGCAATCGGAATATCAAGCGGATAAAGCGGTTCAAACATAAGACGACAGCCTGAAAAATAGAAAAGAATAGGGCGGATTTTAACTGATTTTGTGATATATTTCAGACGATATTGAAGCATCTATAATTTAACGCGCTTAATTTACATTAAATATGACTGGATTGTAATATGAAAAAATACATAC
>JBHARQ010000236.1:0-4648 GCA_041831015.1 Simonsiella sp.
ACTTGGGTTTCATCGGTATTGGCAGTATAGCCTTGGGTAACCTGTGCCCAACCAGATAAACCTGGTTTCACAATATGACGATAATTATAAAAGGGGATGCTGTGTTCAAATTGTTCTACAAATACTTTCTGTTCGGGGCGTGGACCAATTAGGCTCATTTCGCCACGGAGGATATTGTAGAATTGAGGTAATTCATCTAAACGAGTGCGCCGTAAAAAGTGTCCAATTTTGGTAATACGTTCATCACCAATTTGGGCAAATTTTGCGCCTTCTCTCTCTGCTTCTGCAATCATACTGCGAAATTTATAGATGGTAAACTCTTTTCCATGTTGTCCAATGCGCTTTTGTGTAAAGAAGATTGATGAATAAGGACTTTCTATTTTAATAGCAATAGCTGTTATCAGCATGAGAGGTAAAGTAATCGGTAAGCTAATGATAATCAGTATATTATCCATAATACGTTTCACTGCCATATACGCAGGTGATGGGAGTAATGAGCCCAAATCATTTTCATACATATGGCGAATTTTCACGCGTCCTGTGAGTGATTCTTCAATTTGGCGGATATGGTACACGGGGATATTGTTTAAGGTAGCATCGGCTAGGAATTTTTGCCATTCAGGTGTGAGGTCAGGGCTGTGTAAATCTACGACGATGGCTTGAATCAGGGTATTGGGTAGATTGGGGCTTTGCAATTCTGTCCAGTCGGTATAGGGTAATTCGTGGGCATTTTTGGCATTACCAAAGGGAATGTATGCCATACGCGCAGGAATGCGGGTGCGATAAAGGCTATCACACAAAAAGAACAGGCTTGCCAAAATGCCATTAAAAATCACAAAGCTATTGGAAAAGGTAATAAACAGCAAGGCGGAAACGGCAAAAATACTGGCATAAGCCACTCCTACAGCACGAAGCACATGCAACGCATGTTGTCGTCCAGGAAAATAGAGTAGGGTAACCACCGAAACTGATGCCAATGAATAAGCTAGAAAAGCAATAAAAATGCTGTTCAATACTTTTTCGCTGAATAAGAATTCGGTTTGTTTAATTGGCAGATAGGTTAAAACGGTTAGGATAATCAGTACCACGCCGATGCTTAAATAATGCGCTAAACTCGGGGTGCGATTCATCAGATTACGCAATGAATGATAGACGTTTTTCAGCAAGGTGCTGGGCAACAAACGGGGTAAAGCACGCATGGCAAATACCGCCTTGGCAGACAAGGCGGATTGGATATTGAGTTGGCGTTTGAGCTGGTAAAGTTGCCATTCGCTATGGATGTAATCGCGCCCACGTCGGCGTTGTAACATGGCGTTGCCGTTGGTGCGCGCATACACAAGAATATTAGGTAAATTAGCGGTTTGTGCGCCTTGTGCCAGCATCCGTAACCATAAATTGTAATCTTCCATAAACGCATGATGCTGATAACCGCCTGCTTGTTGCACGGCGGATTTTTTGTAGGCAACGCTCATGTGATTGAACGGATTTCGCTTTTTGGCAAAGGCGACTATTTCCGCATGGCTTTGTGGCACAATGCGCGTATCGTGGGCTTGATTGGGGTCGGTGTGGAATTCGGCAATTTGTCCACCCAATAGGGCAATTTCGGGATGCTCAATCAAATATTGTACTTGTAATTCAAAGCGGTTAGGCGATGCGATGTCATCACTGTCCATACGGAAAATGTATTCATATGAACAATGTTGAATGCCGTAATTTAACGCTTTGCCTAAACCCACATTTTCAGGCAGCCTGAAAATATAAATCGGCAAATATTGTGCAAATTCATCAACCACTTGCTCTAATTCATCGGTAATTTTGCCATCAAATACCATGACAATTTCGTCAGCAGGGCGCGTTTGGTCGCGTAAGCTGTTTAAACATTCGCGCAAAAATTCGGGTTTTTCACGATAATATAATGATATTAATACTGAAAATTTCATTTGTTAAACTCGTATATTAAAAAACGCGCCAATGTTTCAGGCGTGGCTTTTCGCGCAAACCAATAACCATCGCGCCGTGCTTGCCATAATTCATCTAAATTTAAAAAATCAGGATGATTGGCATGATGATTAAAGCGGATAAAGCGATGATTATTTTCTACTAAATTAAATTGTTCGGGCAACATTTTGACAATGTACTGGAAAAAATGTTCATCGGGAACCAATTTTTTCGCAAAATAATCAGCAGGTTCTGCCAAACTTTCATTAAATAATATTTGCAACGCTGGACGGTCGGCAGAAAACCATTGTGAACCTTGCCAACCAATCTGTTCGCTGGGGATAAGATAATCAGCTAATTGGATGATTTTGGTTAATATTTTGCCAATTAAACTGCGTTGCCAGCGCGTGTCGGCATGGGGCGCGTTAAATCGGGCGCGATGGCGCAAACGTGGCACATTTTGGCATTGCAAAAACACGCTTTTTTCAGGAAATTGAGCCATTTGTGCGGTCAAAGCATCGGGCGAGAGCAGGGGGACGCAATCGCCACTCATTAAATGAAAATAGCGATTATCCTTATGCGCAAGCGCGGATTGCATCAAATTCAGCGTGGCTAAAATCATGCTGAAACCGCCCCAGTGAATGTTAATTCTATTATTCAAAATATGAATATTATGATAATTTTGTAAACAATCTAATTGGCTAATTGGTAATTTGGCATCATAATGTATATAGTAGTGATGCTGGGGATACTGCAAAGCCAATGTCGCAATGTGGCGTGGAACACGATGGCATAAAATCAAAAAAGCGTGGGACATGGTTATTTTTTCAATATTTTTTGAATGAGTACGCGACCAAAATAGCCAAATTGCCAGCCGTAATCGCGTTGAAAATGTTGACGCATTTGGGCGCGGTAATCTTGTACGGCGGTTAAATAGCTCAAATCTTTGGTTTTGATGAATTTTTTAATGCTTTCCGCGACAATCATTCGCCAGTTTTTGTATTGTAAAACGCTTAATTCGTTCAGGAAATGGGGGTAATCGCGTTCAGCGGACATGGCTTTTTCTACACCGTAATACAAATCGCGCAAATGGCGATGTGATAGGGTTGCCAAAATGCTGGCTGGGCGTTGGCGGTAGCCGATAAAGGTTTCAGGTAGCACCGCGATGTGATTTGCCATTAAATAAGCATAGGGGACGGTCATCATGTCTTCAAATAATTTGCCGACTTCAAATAATTGATTGTCAAATAATTTTCTATGATAACAACGCGACCATACATACCAGCGATTTTCTTCAAAGGCGTGTAAGCGGTGGGCGGGGAAGTCCATATTGGCAACATCTTGAAAATATTGGGCATATAGGCTTTTTGTTGCCCAGTCATTGTCATGAAATTTGCAGGCATCAAATTCTATAATATCAGGTTGTTGCTGTTCGATACACGCTAAAATTTTGTCTAGGGCGTGATTCACAAAAATATCATCGCTATCTAAAAATAGCCAATATTCGCCTTTTGCCTGCGCCATGCCTGTGTTGCGTGCAGACGATAGCCCCGCATTGTCTTGATGAATAATGCGGTGGGGAATGGATGGTAAATGGGCATCGGCAAATTGTTGAATGCGTTCAGGGGTTTGGTCGGTCGCGCCGTCATTGACAATTAGGAGTTCTATTTTGGGGTAATGTTCAGGCGCGAGATTATCCACTATGGATTGTAGGGCGGGTTGAACGTAATCTTGGACGTTGTAGCAAGGGATAATCAGGGATAGGATTGGTTTCATCATGCAATTTAATTATGGGTTATAGGGTATGAATGGGTATGCCCATTTGTTTCATTAAATCATAAAGGTATTGGAATGTGGTTTGTTTAAATAATTCGCCTTGCGGTTGTAGGGCGTGAATGTGAGTACGCGGAAAGTTGGCAACATTCAATGCGCCTGTGCTGGCGATGTGGTAAATGTGAAATTCGGTGTGTGGGTGTTGTTGCAGTTGTTGTCCTAAATAGTCTTCAAAAATCAATGGGGTGTTGATGTATTCTATCTGGTTGACGGTGTAATGTTCGCGCGGATGGGGCAGATAGGATAGGGGCGCGGTTTGGGGCGATTGTGCATTGACCCAGTTTTTTAGTGTTTGGAATAGGGCGATATTGTCGGTTTCGCGGTCAAACAGGGGTTGCCCAAGTAGGATTTTTTGGACGTTCAGGCTGTCTGAAGGGTCGTCAATATCGTGATTTGCCCATAATTGTAGCGGAATTGTGGGCATGGCGATATTGTTTTGCGTGGGATATAGGGTATGGTGTTGGGCGGATAGGGCGCGTAGGTCTTCGGTGGTGTAGCGAATTCGTTGTAATTTGCGGATTGTTCGGGCTTTTTTGCCGTAATATTGGGTGCGATATAGGATGCTATTGGGGTATAAATTGGCTGTGCCATCGTCAAAGGTTTCCAGTCGGTTGAAGTGGAGATGGCTGAGTGGGTATTGCACATTGGGGTTGTCAATGCTGGCAACGTAGATGGTATCGTAACTGGGCGCGAACGAGCGTGTGATACAGGGCAATACAATTTCGCGTAACCATGTATTGCGTGGCACGCGCACAAATTGGGCATGGCGACACAGTTGCGCGGTTTGTTGGTAGTAGTGGCGGAATTTGGCGTTATCCGCTTCGGCGTAGCACACCATGAGTAAATCGGCAGGTGTGGGTGCGGTTTGGCGGATAAG
>JBHARQ010000237.1:0-5003 GCA_041831015.1 Simonsiella sp.
AATCAATTAAATATCAAAATTATCCACATCATCTTCGCCACTAATCATGCCTGCGGCAACGGTGTGGTGTGTCGCTTCGTCAATCAGGATAAACGCGCCCAATTCGTGATTGTCGGCATAGTCAATTGCGTTAATCGGCTGTTGTACCACGATATTCACGCGCCCGATGTCGTTCATTTGCAAGGTATCGGCTGATTGTACGCGACCGAGCGTATGCACGTCCCAAACGTAGCTGATGTTTTTGATTTTGGCGGCAACGGTTTGGGTGGTGTGTTTCAGCAGGTATTTACGCGCGGTGTTGAGCGGTTTGTCGTCAAACCAGCACAACGCAGCCTGAAATTGTTTTAACGGCACAATCGGATTATCTGCCGCCACAATCGCATCGCCACGCGAAATATCCACATCGCTGTCTAATGTAATCGTCAAAACTTCGCCGGCTTGGGCGGTGTCGGTTAAGCCGTTGGGATTGTGGATTTGGGCAATTTTGGCGGTTTTTTCTGATGGCAAAATTTTGACCGCGTCGCCTGTTTTCAGGCTGCCTGAAACCAATCTGCCTTGATAGCCACGGAAATCATCACTGCTGCTGCCGTCTTGTCGCGCTACGCGTTGTACGGGGAAATGGGCGGATTGGGCAGTTAAGCCGTTGTCGGCTGGGCTTAAATTTTCCAGCAAAGGCAATAAAGGTTCGCCCGCATACCAAGGGGTGTGTGCACTGCGGTTCACAATATTATCGCCACCCAATGCGCTGATTGGCACAAAGCGAACATCGGTTTGCAAATCAATTTGTTGCGCCAATTTTTGATACGCGCCCACAATTTGCTCAAAAATCTGCTGATTAAAATCCAGCAAATCCAATTTATTCACCGCCACAATAATATGCGGTGTTCCCAATAATTTCAAAATCGCGCTGTGGCGTTTGGTTTGTGGCAACAATACGGGTTCATCACCTGAAAAATCCACGCGTGTCGCGTCAATCAAAATAATCGCTGCGTCTGCGGTCGATGCGCCTGTAACCATATTGCGCGTGTATTGCTCATGCCCAGGGGTGTCGGCGATGATGAATTTGCGCTTGGGCGTGGCGAAATAGCGGTACGCCACATCAATGGTAATGCCCTGTTCGCGTTCCGCTGCCAAGCCATCGGTTAAACCTGCAAAATCGGGCGTTTCGCCATTTTTAACGGATTGGTCAAGTTTGGCGAGTTGGTCGGTTAATAAGGTTTTGCTGTCGTAGAGTAAGCGACCGATTAGGGTGGATTTGCCGTCATCAACGCTACCAGCCGTGATAAAACGCAATACAGATTGTGTGGACATGGTCATTTTCCTAAATCAAATAAACTGCCCCATCATACAATTAAGCGATGGGGCAATGGAAAGACTATGTTTGAATGATGGATATAGCGCGAAGTTCTAATTATTCCGCGTTCAATTCACGCAATATCCGCGCAGGACAACCGCCAATCACCACATTATCACCAAAACTGCGCGTAACCACCGCGCCAGCCGCTACCACCACATTATTCCCCAGCGATACATTCGGCAAAATCATCGCGCCTGCACCCAGCCAGCAATTATCGCCAATGGTAATCGGTTGGGCGTATTCAATACCACTGATGCGTTCTTGCGCGTCAATCGGGTGGGTGGCGGTTAAAATCTTCACATTGGGCGCAAGCATACAATTTTTACCAATCCGAACAGGCGCAACGTCCAAGATAATACAATCAAAATTGGCATAAAAATTTTCGCCCACATGAATATTACAACCGTAATCCACACGCAAATTCGGTTCAATATAAATATTTTTGCCCGTACTACCGAATAATTTTTTCAGAATTTTGGTGCGTTTTTTCAGAGATTTGGGTTTGCTGGTGTTGAATTGGTAAATTTGTTCACGCGCAAATTGGCGCAATTTCATCAAATGTTTGTCCAATGGATTATACATTTGACCGCTAATCATTTTTTCGTATTCAGTCATGGTCGGCTCGCAAATTGGCATAAAAATAAAGATTGTATAACATTCGAAATGGCAATCAGGATAAATTCCTGATGATGAAATAAAACAAGCTGGGAATATTATCCCAGCTTGCGTTGTATGGATTGAATGATTTTTCAGGCAGCCTGAAATTTCAAAATTTAGAAATAACCTTGTTTTTTGCGCTCTTCCATTGCCGATTCGGACACGCGGTCGTCCATACGCGTTGCGCTGCGCTCGGAAATGGTGGCGGCGGCGGTTTCCGCGATGATTTCCAGCGCGGTGCTGGCGGTGCTGGAAACAGGGCAAGTACACGAAATATCGCCAACCGTACGGAAACGCACACTGCGGATTTCCGACACATCGCCATCGCGTTTGGGTGTCAAATCGGTTACGGGAACGAGTAAACCGTTGCGCTCCACCACTTCGCGCTCGTGGGCGTAATAAATTGGTGGCAAAGCCAAATTTTCACGCGCAATATATTGCCAAATATCCAATTCCGTCCAATTTGAAATTGGGAACACGCGCATATTTTCGCCTTGAAACAAGCGCGTATTGTAAAGATTCCACAATTCAGGACGTTGATTTTTCGGATCCCATTGACCAAATTCATCGCGGAATGAAAAAATGCGTTCTTTGGCGCGTGCTTTTTCTTCATCGCGTCTTGCGCCACCCATGAGCGCATCAAAACCTTGTTGTTCAATGGTTTCTACCAGCGTAACGGCTTGGGCGGCATTACGCGAATCGGTTTCACGGCGCAACACCACCGTACCACGCGCAATCGAATCTTCCACATGACCGACCACCAGCTCCACGCCAGTTCGCGCCACCGTTTCATCGCGGAACGCAATCACTTCGGGATAATTGTGTCCCGTGTCAATATGCAATAATTTGAACGGCAATTTGAGCGGACGACCTTGAATTTGAAACGCTTTAACTGCCAATGAAAGCAGCACCACCGAATCTTTACCACCCGAAAACAGCAACGCAGGATTTTTCGCTTCGGCAATGACTTCGCGGATAATGTGAATAGATTCAGCTTCCAGCCAATTTAAATGTTCATTTTGTAAAGTGTGGGGCATGATGATTCCTAGATTGTCAAGATTGCCACATCATACAATTAAGCGGTTTGGCAAGGGAAAGACTATGTTTGAATGATGGATATAGCGCGAAGTTCTAAAATTGCGGTCAATCCATCTTTCAGGCAGCCTGAAGGACTGCGCGTCCAGCGAAATTATTTTCAGGCTGCCTGAAAACAGATTTCTTTTATTTTGACGGTGAACGCGCGTCTTGCCGCGCACCACGCTTTTGGGTGGTGGCGCGGAACGGTACGTTCTCCGTAGAAACCAATGACAGCGAAGCGGAGTCATTTTACAGTTACTTTTGCTGACAAAATCAACGTACAAACCGACACCCCTTCGCTGTCATCTGATTGTGAACCACACTATATCAAATACTCCAAGCATCGTGATTGAAATTCACAATTTTCGGCTTTTCAGGACGCTCGGTAAGCTGCTGCAATTCCTTGCTGCGATGCACCAAAAAATCCAATAAATGATTACGAATTTTGTAATATTGATGATGGTGGTGAATATTGTCGCGGTGGCGTGGCTTGGGAATGGTGTTTTCCAAAATTTCCGCCAAAAATGCGCGTGGGCCATTGCTCATCAAAAAAATACGGTCAGCAAGCAAAATCGCTTCGTCAATATCGTGGGTAATCATAAACACCGTTTGGTGCGTTTCTTCTACGATATTGACAAGTTCATCTTGAATAACGCCACGCGTCAAAGCGTCCAACGCGCCAAAAGGCTCGTCCATCAGCAATAATTCAGGCTGCGTGGCAAACGCTCGCGCAATCCCCACACGCTGTTTCATACCACCCGACAATTGACTGGGCTTTTTGTCTTTGACTTTCGCCAAACCCACCATATTCAAATAAAAATCAATTTTTTTGGTCAATTCGTCAGGCGAAATATGGGCGTTTTTGGCTTTTAGGGCAAATCCGATGTTTTCGCCCACCGTCAGCCACGGTAACAAGGCATGACTTTGAAACACCACGCCACGCTCCAAACTCGGCTTGACCACAGGTTTATCGTGCATGATAATCGTGCCTGATGTGGCGTGTTCCAATCCTGCCAACGCATTCAAAATCGTGGATTTACCGCAGCCTGAATGCCCAATCAAACAAATAAACTCATTTTTGCGAATATCAAAATTCACATTTTCAAACACATTATCGCCATCGCCATAGCGTTTACTCAAACTCTCTACGGCAATCAATTGGGTATCATTATTCAACATAGCTTACCTTTTTTTGCAAAATGCCAAACAGCATATCCAACATCATGCCCACCAAACCAATCAGTAATACCGCAAACATCACGTTGGCAAGCGACAAATTATTCCATTGATTCCAGACAAAATAACCAATACCTGTACCGCCCACCAGCATTTCAGCAGCCACAATCACCAGCCACGCAATCCCCATAGAAATTCGCATACCCGTTACAATGGTTGGCGCGGCAGCAGGAATCACGATTTTGGTGGCGGTTTGTAGTGGCGACAATTCCAGCGTTTTGGCGACATTACGCCACTCTTTACGCACACTTGCCACGCCAAATGCCGTATTGGTTAACATGGGCCAAATAGAGCAAATAAAAATCACAAAAATACTGGATGCATTGGAATCTTTAATCGTGTACAAGGCAATCGGCATCCACGCCAATGGCGAAATCGGCTTTAAAATTTGCACAAATGGCGTGGCTGCACTATTTAACACAGGCGACATACCAATCACATAACCAAGCGGAATCGCCACCATCATCGCCAACAAAAAACCAAGCAATACTCGCCCAATTGAATAGCCTAATTGAATGCCAATACCTTTATCATTCAAACCCCTATCGTAAAATGGGTCGGCAATATGCCCCCAAGCGGTTTGTGCAAAATCGGTTGGGCTGGGAAATTCGCTTTTGGTGCTGGCAACCACCGCACCTGCTGGCGTGCCTTCGGGAATGTCGCCCATCAATACGCT
>JBHARQ010000238.1:0-4021 GCA_041831015.1 Simonsiella sp.
AAAGCGTGGGTGCGGCGGCAAGACGCCGCGTTCCTGATAATAAACTGGTTCCGTATTTTCAGGCTGCCTTTTGGCTTTCGCTAGAAATCGCTTGTGGTATTTTGTGAATTGGATTTATAATCGCGCTCTTATTTAGAGAGGTGGATGAGTGGTTTAAGTCGCACGCCTGGAAAGCGTGTATACGTGAATAGCGTATCGAGGGTTCGAATCCCTTCCTCTCTGCCAAGTTTTCTTGGGGCGAATTTTTGGATTCGCCCTTTTGTTTTATTTGGAAGGTGGGGATGTGATGCAGCGTGGTTTTTCGTTAATGGAGGTGTTGGTGGTGGTAGCAATTATGGGGATTATGGCAGCCATCGCAATTCCGAGTTATCGGTATTGGATTCGTCAGGGGCGTTTGTATGACGCGCAACGGGCTATGTTGGTGAATGTGGCGGCGTTGGAGCGGTATTATGGGCAGTATTATCGTTTTAAGAAAAATAGTACGACTTGGGCGGCGTTGCCGATTGTGAAGACGGATTATTTTTGTATTATGTTGCAAGGGGACGCTAAAGGGGTAAAGGGGGATAAGTTCACGATGAAGGCGGTGGCTTTTGATAAGGGTTTTGAACCGCGTGCGGTGGTGATTGATGATGACCAGCAAATGCGTATTTGTGAAACCACAACGAGTGAATGTCCTAGCGCTTCTTCTAATCAGGCGTTTTTTGCAGGGGCATCTGAACGTACTGATAAGCTCTGTAAAATACTCTAAATCTTAATCTTATTTTTTCATGAATGTTCGTATTGGTTATTCTGTTTTTCGTCTTCGCGCTCATTTGAAACGTGGTGGTGTGATTGCTTATCCGACTGAATCAAGTTATGGTTTGGGTTGTTTGCCGAATCATGCGGTAGGGATTCGCCGTATTATTCAGTTGAAAAAGCGTCCGCAAAATAAGGGGTTGATTGTGATTGGCGATGATTGGGGGCGTTTGCAATCTTTGTTGTTCAGGCTGCCTGAAGGTGATGCGGCGGCGTGTTTGGCAATTTGGCAAGTTGCGCCACCGACCACTTTGTTGTTGCCTGCGCGTGATGGTGTGTTGCCTGCGTTGCGTGGGATTCGGCGTGATAAGTTGGCGGTGCGTGTGCCGCAACATGTTTTGGCGCGGCGGTTGTGTGCTGGGGTGGGCAGTGCGTTGGTTTCTACATCGTGTAATCGGGCGAAAAAGCGTCCGTGTCGGACGGAGCGGGAAACGCGGCGGCAGTTTGGGCGCGATGTGTTGGTCATTGGCGGACGCACGGGCGGACGAAAACAGCCCAGCCGAATCATTGATTGGCAATCGGCGCAACAATTACGTTGATTTTTTAAGATGAAAATTAGTTTTTTAAATAAATTTCAGGCTGCCTGAAATATTTGGCGTTACAATAAACGCTTTCATCTACATAGAAATAGGTTATTAATATGAATTTGTATCAACGCTCATTTTTGAAATTATTGGATTTTAGTTCGGCGCAACAATTACGTTGATTTTTTAAGATGAAAATCAGTTTTTTAAATAAATTTCAGGCTGCCTGAAATATTTGGCGTTACAATAAACGCTTTCATCTACATAGAAATAGGTTATTAATATGAATTTGTATCAACGCTCATTTTTGAAATTATTGGATTTTAGTGCGGAAGAAATCATTGCGGTATTGGATTTGTCGGCGCAATTAAAAGCGGCGAAAAAATCGGGTACGGAAACGCAATATTTGACTGGTAAACAAATTGCGCTGATTTTTGAAAAAACGAGTACGCGAACCCGTTGCGCGTTTGAAGTGGCAGCGCGAGACCAAGGCGCACATGTTACTTATTTAGAGCCATCTGGCAGCCAAATTGGTCATAAAGAAAGTGTGAAAGACACGGCGCGTGTATTGGGGCGGATGTATGATGCGATTGAATATCGTGGTTTTGGTCAATCCATTGTAGATGAATTGGCGGAATATGCAGGTGTGCCTGTTTACAATGGTTTGACGAATGAATTTCATCCCACGCAAATGTTGGCAGATTTACTGACGATGCGTGAACATTGTAATAAGCCATTGAATGAAATCAGCTTTGCTTATTTGGGTGATGCGCGATTTAATATGGGTAATTCATTGTTAATTGCAGGCGCGATGATGGGCATGGATGTTCGCATTGCGGCACCCAAAGATTTGCAACCTGACAGCCAAATTATTGAAAAAGTACAACAAATTGCCGAACAAACAGGCGCACGCATTCTGATTACAGAACAACCGCTTGATGCCGTGCGTGATGTGGATTTTGTGCATACCGACATTTGGGTGAGCATGGGTGAACCTGAACAAGCGTGGCGTGAACGCATTGATTTGCTCAAGCCGTTCCAAGTCAATGCGGCGTTAATGGCATCAACAGGCAATCCAAACACGAAATTTATGCACTGCTTGCCATCGTTCCACAATCGTGAAACAAAGGTGGGCGAATGGATTTACCAAACCTTTGGTTTGGATGGCGTGGAAGTAACAGAAGAAGTATTTGAAAGCCCAGCCAGCATTGTATTTGACCAAGCGGAAAATCGGATGCACACGATTAAAGCCATGATGGTGGCAACTTTGGGAAATATTGAAATTTAAATAAACAGGCTGCCTGAAAATAGAGAATATGCTTTCAGGCAGCCTTATTTTTTAATTTATGGTTGACAACAACCGCCGTGTACGAAACGCTGTATCATTTGTATTTTAAACGACTATATAACTTAAATTAAATGACCATGAAACACACCTCCACCCTAGCCATCACATCAGGCGAACCCGCAGGCATTGGCGCAGACATCTGCTTGGATTTAGCCGACATGAATTTACCATGCCGCATTGCCGTTTTAGGCGACATCCATCTACTACAACAACGCGCTCAAATGCTACAAAAAACCGTCCAAATCCGCGAATTCAACCCCAACAGGCAGCCTGAAATCGGCGTATTGGACGTGGTTCACATTCCCCTACGCGACACCAGCATCGCAGGACAACTCAATCCCAACAACTCCCCCTACGTCATTGAATTACTAGACCAAGCCTATGCAGGCATCCAAAACGGCACATTCGCAGGCATGGTAACCGCCCCCGTTCACAAAGGCGTGATAAACGACTATTTCGGCGCACAACGCCATTTTAGCGGACACACCGAATATCTCGCCGAACAATCCCACACCCCACAAGTCGTTATGATGCTGGCAGGTGGAGGATTACGCGTGGCATTGCTGACCACCCATTTACCGTTACGCGATGTTGCCGACGCCATTTCCGCCGACTTAATTGAACGCGTGGCACACATTGTCCATCACGACTTACAAACCAAATTTGGCATCGCCCAACCGCGCATCCTATTAGCAGGACTCAATCCCCACGCAGGCGAAAACGGACATTTAGGGCGCGAAGAATTAGACATCATGCAACCCACCGCCCAAAAACTGCGCGAACAAGGCATTCACATTACCGACCCATTGCCAGCCGACACCCTATTCCAACCCTTTTATTTAGATGGCGCAGATGCCGTACTCGCCGCCTACCACGACCAAGGTTTGCCCGTATTAAAATACGCCAGTTTTGGTGGGGGCGTGAATATCACGTTGGGTTTGCCCTTTATCCGCACATCGGTTGACCATGGCACGGCGTTGGATTTGGCAGGCACAGGCAAAGCCCATTCAGGCAGCCTGAAAACCGCCGTTCAAACCGCGTGGGAGATGGTACAAAGTTCACGCTAAAACCTTTCAGGCAGCCTGAATTTTGACGGGAACGCGCGTCTTGCCGCGCACCACGCTTTTGGGTGTGTGGCGCGTTTGAGTTTTGCGCTCCGTAGTGTCGGTTAGGCGGATTCTTGAATCCGACATTTTTATAAAATCAAAAGATTATGTCGGATACAAGTATCCGACCTTGTATATTCAAAATCGAGTATCATAGCAATGAAACAGCTTATCTGTATCTCGTATCCGACCATGTGCAAAGTTTAAAGCCCGTTTCGTAGCTCAGAGAACAGATAAGCACCCATCAA
>JBHARQ010000239.1:0-2754 GCA_041831015.1 Simonsiella sp.
CCGATGTGTTGGACATTTCCATTCCCATGACCAGTAAACATGTTGCCCATTTGGAAAAAACCATCCAAGCGCAATTATTGTATCGCAATAACCGTCAAATCAAATTAACCGAACAAGGAGAAGCCTACTACCGAGAATGCTTACTGGCTTTGGATATTTTAGAACAAGCCGCCAATATGGCAAGCGCAGGACGGGTTCATCCCAATGGCGTGTTGCGCGTGAGTGTGCCGTTGTGGTTTGCATGCGACAAATTTGCACATTTGATGGCAGCTTATCAAGCGCGTTACCCCGATGTGGAGTTGGTATTGAGTTTGACCAATAAACATGTGGATTTGAATGGCGATGGTGAAGATTTGGCATTGAGATTATCGTATCAATTGCCTGAAAATGTGATTGCACGGCGATTAACGGAAATTCAATTTCTTTTGGTGGCATCGCCTGATTATGCACAACAATTTGGTTTACCGCATACGCCTGATGAATTGGCAATGCATCGTGCTATTTTGCCGTCTTATACCGATATGTCGCAGCAAGAAGTGTGGTTTCAAGGTGAAAAAACGCGTTTGCTAATGAATTCGGTGATGCGTAGTAATAATACACAAATGATTGCCCATTTGATTCGTGCAGGTGCTGGCATTGGCTATATGCCTGAATGGTTGGCACAAGATGATTTAATGAATGGACGACTTGTTCGGGTGATGCCTGATTATGTTGTGCAAGCCGTGCCATTGTATGCGGTGTATGCGAATCGTCAGTTTATGAATGCGCGGATTCGCAGTTTGATTGATTTTTTGGTCGCGCATTTGGCTGAATAAATTATTCAGGCTGCCTGAAATCGATGAAACGCTTTGCGAGAACAGATGTTTTCCATTAAAATAATCGCATTTACCCTATTTTAAATTCTGCAAAGGATTTTCGATGAAAAAACGTATTTTAAATCAAACTATTGTTGCGCTTATGGGTGTGGGCATTTGCCAAGCCGCATTGGCAGATGAAATCACAGGCAGCTATGTGCAAGGTGATTTCGGCTTAACCTATATGAAAGCCGACACGGTCAATCACGATAGCGTGAGCAGCGCGTTGAAAAATTCATACAATGATTCCAAATTTATGCCGCGTGTAAGCGTGGGTTATGACTTTGGTGATTGGCGTGTGGCAGGCGATTATACGCATTATGGCGATATCGAAGAAAGCAGCGGTTCTGCCAAAACCAAAACGCGTGTACGCGGTGCAGGTATTGCAGCCATGTATGATTTCAACACCAATTTGCCTGTTCCTGTACAACCTTATGTCGGCGCACGTTTGTCGGTTAATAAAGTGAAACAAGAAACCACCGTTGCCAATGGCACCACATTGACCACGCATACCGACAGCAGCACCAAAGTCAGCCCTGGTTTATTGGCTGGTGTGAATTATAAATTAGACCGTAATTTAACCATCGACACAGGCTATCGCTATAACCACTTGGATAGCAATGTGCAAGTTCATGAAGTTTCCGTTGGCTTGCGCTATACATTCTAATTAGTCATGTCATGATAAAAAACACTCGTGTTATCAAAAGATGATTTTGGTAACACGGGTGTTTTTTTATTCATTCCACATGATTCTATGATATAAACCAGGCCCTGTAACCGATTGGCGGTTGCGGCGATGTGGCACATTATGCGCCAATCGTTTTATTTTTATTTTTTATGGAAATTGGATGTTATGCACTTTTTAATTTTAAGTATTTGTGCGAGCGTGTCGGTAGCGGTATTGTTAAAAATCGCGCGACAAAAGCAATGGGCGATTGAGCAAATGGTCGGTGTCAATTATGGCATTGCAATCATATTAACCTTATTATTTTTGAATCCTAAATGGGACGGTGTGTCCAGTCAATCGACATGGTTATTTGCGGCATTAGGGGTATTGATGCCGACTATTTTTGTGGCAATGGGGCGTTCGGTTGCGGCGGTGGGCATTGTGAAATCGGATGCGGCGCAACGTTTATCGTTATTTTTGCCTGTGTTGGCGGCATTCACGATTTTTGGTGAGGCGGTGTTGGTGCATCGCGTGGTGGGCTTGGTGTTGGCGGTGTTGGCATTGTGCTGTTTGTTGTGGAAACGCAGTGATGTTGCCAGCACGACTCAAGGCGGTGCGTGGTGGTTATTGGCGGTGTGGTTGGGTTATGGCGTGATTGATATTTTGTTTAAACAATTATCTAAACAAGGGGCGGCATTTTCAGACAGCCTGTTACGGGTGTTTATATTGGCAGGGACGTTGATGATGACCTATTTATTCATCCGCAAAACACGTTGGCAAGCTGCTAATATCGGGGCGGGTGTTTTACTTGGTTGTTTGAATTTTATGAATATTTTATTTTACATCAAAGCGCATCAAGCCTTTCAAGACAGCCCCACTATTGTATTTGCAGGCATGAATATGGGCGTGATTGTATTGGGAACGCTGGCTGGTGCGGTGGGATTTGGGGAGCGAATGAGTAAACTGAATGGATTTGGTGTGGGTTTAGCGTTATTGGCAATCACCTGTTTATGTTTTGGGCAAAACTGGTTTGGGGGATAAAGAACGCTGACTGAATGGGAAAGCGAAACCAAACGGCGAACAGTACCATCTACGGCTCGCCGCTTTGTAGTGATTTTGTATATTGATTTTGGATGTAAAGTAACTGCAAAATGAAATATCATCAGCCCTTAAATTTCAGGCTGCAAGTAAATGAAATTCAATCTAAATTTAAACCATAGGAGCCATCATGAA
>JBHARQ010000240.1:0-4372 GCA_041831015.1 Simonsiella sp.
ATACCTTGGCACTGATTCGCCACATGGGCATTGAACCACAAGTCATTCATTATTTGGACAATCCGCCCACCGAGGCCACTTTGCGTGGCTTATTGTCGGCAATGAATTTCACGCCACGCCAATTATTACGCACCAATGTGCCTGAATTTTTAGCTTGCGGATTGGACAACGAAACGCTTACCGACGATGCCATTATTGCATCGATGCTTGCCCACCCAATTTTGATTAACCGCCCGATTGTCATCACCGACAAAGGCGTACGCTTGTGTCGTCCGTCCGAAGTGTTTTTGGACATTTCGCCCGTGCCGTTATTAACCGATTTTGTGAAAGAAGATGGCGACATCATCGCCAAAAGGAGCGAATAATGGGGATTTTTGAGCGTTATTTGAGTGTGTGGGTGGCGTTGGCGATTGCTTGCGGTGTGGCGATTGGGGCGATGTTGCCGAATGTGTTTTCGTGGATTTCGGGCTTGGAAGTTGCCCATATCAATTTGCCTGTGGCGGTATTAATTTGGCTGATGATTTATCCGATGATGGTGCAAATTGACTGGTCGGCAATCAAAGACGTTGGCAAAAAACCAAAAGGTTTGGCTTTGACGATTGTGGTGAATTGGTTGATTAAGCCATTTACGATGGCATTGGTGGGGTGGTTGTTTTTTCGGGTGTTTTTTGTGAATTGGGTAGATGTGCAATCGGCAACGGAATACATCGCAGGCATGATTTTGTTGGGCGTGGCACCGTGTACGGCAATGGTGTTTGTGTGGTCGCAGTTGGTTAAAGGGGACGCGAATTATACGCTGGTGCAAGTGTCTATCAATGATTTGATTATGATTGTGGCGTTTGCGCCGATTGCCAGTTTTTTGTTGGGCGTGAGTGATATTGCGATTCCGTGGCAAACGCTGTTGTATAGCACGATTTTGTATGTGGTGTTGCCGTTGTTGGCGGGGTGGGTAACACGGCATATTTTGCAAAAATCAAACCGCCCAATTTCGCAATTTACGGCAAAATTAAAACCATTTTCTATCATGGGTTTACTTTTGACGGTGGTGCTGTTGTTTGCCTTTCAAGCGCAAACGATTTTGGATAATCCGTTGATTATTTTGTTAATTGCGATACCGCTTTTGGTGCAAACTTATGGGATTTTCTTTTTGGCGCATGGTTTGGCGAAATGGTTGAAATTGCCCCATCAAATTGCCGCGCCTGCGTGTTTGATTGGCACGAGTAATTTTTTTGAATTGGCGGTGGCGGTGGCGATTTCGTTGTTTGGTTTGCATTCGGGCGCGGCGTTGGCGACTGTGGTGGGGGTGTTGGTGGAAGTGCCTGTGATGTTGTCGTTGGTGGCGTGGCTGAATTGGCAAAATCGGGGGGAATGAGTTTTCAGGCAGCCTGAAAATCAATTTCTGCTATTTGATGGGAACGCGGCGTCTTGCCGCCGCACCCACGCTTTTAGATTTGTGGCACGGAACGGCGCGCGCTCCGTAGCATAAATTCTCATGTCGCTGGACGCGCAGTCCTTTCAGGCAGCCTGAAACCGATTGAACTCAACTCCGACCCGTACTCAACCCAGCTTTCCCATTCGCCCAAACCGCTTTCAGCAACACCTTCCACGGCGACAATTCAGGATTAGGCTGTTTACCTTGCCCGATTAACGCCATTTGCGCCATATACCAATCCATTTCCAACACCGCACCGACTTTATTATCAACTACTTGGCAACCCGTTTTAATGCGTTCCGTAGTGATGGTGCGATACGTTCCGTTTTGAATTTGTTTCGGCAAATTAGGCATTAACGCCAACGGACGCGCCACGCCCACCAAATCCAAATGCCCACTTTGCAACGCGTCATTCATCGCCTGTTCCGAACGGAAACCGCCCGTAATAATCAACGGCACTTGACTAACCGCACGCGCTTTTTCGGCATAATCCAAGAAAAACGCCTCACGTTTTTGCGTACTGGCTTTGGCGGACAACATTTCGGGGCTTTCATAATTTCCGCCTGAAATTTCAATAAAATCAATCCCCAATTCAGACATTTTTTGTACGACTTGAATGCTATCGCTTTCATCAAAACCGCCTTTTTGGAAATCGGCAGAATTTAATTTCAAACCCACCAAAAATTCAGGTTGCACCACCGCCCGAATGGCTTGGTAAATTTCCACCAAAAAACGCATACGGTTTTCCAAACTACCGCCCCATTTATCCGTACGGCGATTGTGGTGTGGCGACAAAAATTGGCTAATCAAATAACCGTGCGCCCCATGAATTTGCACGCCCGAAAACCCTGCTTTTTCAGCCATTTGCGCGGTGTGGGCAAATTGACGAATTAACATTTCAATTTCATTGTCTGCCAATTCGCGTGGCGGATTGATAAAGCCGTCCATGCCTTGCAACGCCACCGCACTCGGCGCGACAGGCTTGACATTCACCACTTTGGGCGACTGTTTGCCTGCGTGATTGATTTGCATAATGAGTAAAGTGTCGTTTTGCGTGCCTGCTTTTGCCCATGCTTTGAGCGTGTCCATGCTACGCTCGTCCGACAACACCACGTCATTGATAGAGCCTTTGCCGTTGTCCGCCACCATCACATTGCCCGTTACCAACACGCCCGTTCCGCCTTGTGCCCATGTGTCGTACAGGCGAACCAGTTGCGCGGTGGGCTGATTGTGTTGGGCGAGTTGTTCTTCCATCGCGGATTTGAAGAAACGGTTTTTGGCGGTTTTGCCGTTTTTGAAAGTAAAAGGTTGAAATAACATAAAAATATCCTAATTAAATTTAATAGAAAATACAGTTTATTGCATAGTAACCACAATTTTTCCGCGTGTGCGTCCGCGTTCCAATTCATCAAATGCTTGATTGATTTGCTCAAACGGATAAATGGATTGGGTATAAGGCTTAATGTGTCCCTGTTCAATCAACTGGGCAATTTGGGCAAGCTGTTTGCCATTGGCTTGCATAAACAAAAATTGATAATCCACTTTCTTTCTGCAACTCGCGCAACGAACGCCACGGCTCAAAAAATACATCGCCAGTTGCAAAAAGACATTTAAGCCTGCTTTTTTCGCATAAGCTGGCGTAGGAGGTCCTGAAATAGAAATCAAACGACCGCCTTTTTGCATGACTTTCAATGAATTAAGCAAAGTTTTTTTGTCCAAACTATTGAGCACCACATCATAATCTTTTAATTCATCAGCAAAATTTTGTTTTTTATAATCAATGACAACGTCTGCGCCCAAACTTTTCACAAAATCCACATTTGCCGTGCTGGTCGTAGTTGCCACAAACGCCCCCAAATATTTGGCAAGCTGAATCGCAATCGTGCCAACACCGCCAGCCCCTGCATGAATAAAGACTTTTTGCCCAGCTTTCACTTGCGCGATTTCCACCAACGCTTGCCAAGCCGTTAAAGCCACAAGCGGTAAACCTGCCGCGTCTGCCATAGACAAATTGCTGGGCTTTTTCGCCACATCATCTTGATGAATCGCAATTTTTTCGGCAAACGCGCCAATTCTGCCATCACGCGGACGGGCAAACACTTCATCGCCCACTGCAAATTGACGCACATTTTTGCCCACCGCAATCACTTTGCCCGCCACATCATGCCCCAAAATCAAGGGAAATGAATACGGCACAAGCATTTTAAATTCGCCACTTTTAATGCGTAAATCCAAGTGGTTCAAGCCTGCGGCGTGGACTGCCACCAATACATCGTCATCATGCACAATAGGTTCGGGCATTTCGCCTAAAATCGCAGGTTCTTTTTGATACTGTTTAATAAAATAGGATTTCATAAAAATTCCGTTTTGTAAGTTTATAAGTTTAAAAATTTAAACATAAAAGTGAAAAATTTAAGGTTGAATGCAACCGTCTGCCACAAATGACGCCATTAAGCGTTGAAAGCGTTCGCCGGCTTGTTGCAAAGTGGCGGTGTAATAGCGTTCTTTGCCGTGTTGTTCCACCGCCACCAAGCCTGCGTCCAGCATGATTTTCAGGTGGTGCGACACCGCAGGGCGCGACAAATGCAGGCGTTCGGTCAAATCATTGACGTTCAGGCTGCCGTGTTCAAACAAAATATGCAAAATCATCAAGCGGTTTTCATCGCTCAATACGGTAAAGGTGGGGATACATTCCCGCAAAATATCAACGGTTGTTTGGCTCATATCGGTTTATGTGTTTAAGAATTTGAACGTATTGTATCGGGGAATGATGTTGGTGTCAAGCGTTCAGGCTGCCTGAAAGGACTACGCGTCCAGCGAAATGTCAATTCAGGCTGCCTGAAACACAGTTTCTGTTATTTGACGGGAACGCGCGTCTTGCCGCGCACCACGCTTTTAGGTGAGTGGCACGGAACGGTGCGTTCTCCGTAGGTACGATTA
>JBHARQ010000241.1:0-2855 GCA_041831015.1 Simonsiella sp.
AAGCGCAAAGATTGGAAGATAACAAACGTGAAATTGAGACTTTACGCGAATTATTAGTAATCTATAAAAAAGAAAAATAGATGAATTTTAGAATTCATCACGCAATTCCCTTTGATACGCTACTGGGTCAATATCTTGAAAAATAGCCAGTTTCGGCATTTGTGCAGCAAAATCCGTTAATAACATATCAGATGATTGCTGGGGCATGGCTTGAATTTGCAAGGCTTTTTCATATGCGCCCATTATCACAAATTGCTCCAAACTCAAACCTTGAGATATTGCCACATCACTAATGACGCGTTCTATTTTAGGCGGAAAATCTAAAATCATGATAATGTACTTTCTTAAAAATATAAGACAAAATGATTTTATCATAATTTATAGTCATTCATAATTGAAATAGTACCGCGTTGCCAGCTCCCTTATGTACTATTCGTACACAGCGGTCGCTGTCGCCTTGTCCTATTTCAATTCTGAACGACTATAAGTTATTGTTTTTATTTTTCTCTATCTGAAAAATAATGATGACAGGCTGCCTGAAACATTTTTCAAATTGACAAATTATCATCAATCATTACACTTTCATTTTTTGAATGAAAAGTTGATTGCTATGATACGCGCATTAACCATTATTTTTGCTTGTTTGGCGATAGGCGAACTAGTGATTTATCTCACGCAAATCAAATTGCCGTCTGGCATTATTGGCTTGTTAATTTTGTTTGGTTTGCTGCAAAGCGGTAAGGTGAAAGCTGATTGGTTTAAGCCGATTACCGATTTTTTAATGCAAAATCTTATGTTGATGTTGATTGTGCCGTGTGTGGCGTTGGTGGAATATTTGGATTTGTTGGCAAAAGACATTTGGGCGATTTTGCTGTCATCGGTGGGCAGTAGCGTGTTGGTGCTGCTGGCGACCGCCAAAACACACGAATGGGCGCGAAAGAAATTCAATAAAAACAAGGAAAATCAAGCATGAATGCCAATAATCCTGCGGCTAGTCCGTTTTTATTGCTGTTTATGCTGGTGAGCTTGTATTGGTTATGTATGATTGTTCGTAAGCGAACGGGCAGTCCGTTTGTGAATCCTGTGTTGATTTGCACCACGATTTTTATTGTGTATCTGAAATTAACCAACACATCATACAGTCAATTTTACCAAACAGGTCAATTGGTTAGCGCATGGTTACAGCCTGCGATTGTGTGCCTAGCCATACCGTTGTATGTGCAATGGCAAAAAATTCGCTCGCAATGGTTGCCGATTATGTTGTCGCAACTGGTGGGCTGCGTGGTGGGGGTTGTGTCGGGTGTGCTGATTGCACAATCTATGGGTGCGTCTCGTGAAGTGAGCATGGCGTTGGCGGCAAAATCGGTTACGCTGCCGATTGCGCTGGAAATCACAAATGTGTTGGGCGGCATACCGTCTATTAGTGCGGCTGGTGTGATTTTGGCGGGGCTGACGGGGCAAATGTTGGGTTTTATGCTGATGCGTCCGTTTATTCGCAATCCGATTGCCCAATCTTTGGCGCAAGGCACAACTTCGCACGCTATGGGCATTGCCGCGTGTTTGGAAAAAAGCGGTAAATTCGCGGCTTATGCTACGCTTGGGCTGATTTTGAATGGCGTGATGACTGCATTTATTGCGCCGATTATTGTGCCGTGGTTGAATTAAAAAATCAGGCAGCCTGAAGAAAACACCTTCAGGCTGCCCTCATAATTTCATTATTTAAAAACAAACAATTACTTCACGCTCACATCAGAGCCAAAAAATTGCTCGCCCAATTTTTTCAACGTACCGTCTTTTTGCAATTCAATCATTGCCACATTGATTTTCGCCAATGCGTCCTGATTGCCCTTGTTCGCAATCAAACCTGCGCCTTTCTTCTCTTCCACGCCAGCCGTCCAAGCGATTTTCACACCCGAATTAGGATTTTTCTTCAAATAATCCAAAAACGACAACACATCATTCAAAGTCGCATCAGCACGTTTTTGCTGAACCAACGTAATCGCTTGTGCCATCCCATCAACAGGCACAATCTCCGCTTGAGCCGCTTTTGCCATTTCACCATAATTGCTGCTCAACGTTTGTGCTGCCTTCACGCCCTTCAAATCCGCCAAAGATTTCAAACGCGTCTCATCAGCACGCGTCAATAAAGCAGGGCCACTCCAACTATAAGGCTCTGATTTATCAAACGTTGCCTGACGTTCAGGCGAAGTCAAAGCCACCTGATTTGCCACCAAATCAAAACGACCTGCTTTCAAACCAGCCAACATCGCGTCCCATTGCGTTTCCTTAAATTCCACCGTAACGCCTAATTTCGCCGCCACCGCACGCGTTACCTCCACATCATAGCCCGTCAATTTACCGCTTTCATCATGATACGAAAACGGCGCATACGTTCCCTCTGTGCCAACCGTAATTACACCCTTATTATTCAAACGCTCAATCAGGCTGCCTGCAGGATTTGCCGCAGGTTTCACATCACTGGCAATCGCCACCGCAGCCGCCGCGCCGCTTGCTGCCGCCGCAGACTGACCGCCATCAGACTGACCACAAGCCGCCAAAACCACCGCAGCCGTTGCTGCCAATACAAACTTTTTCAACATCATTACTACCTTGTCAAATGACCAAAAAACGCGATTGTAATGTAAATCCAACCACATTCAAAGCCCAACTCACACCAACCACCCGTTTATAAAACAACACTATCAGCCTATTTTGACGGAACGCGGCGTCTTGCCGCCGCACCCACGCTGTCTTCGTCGTGATGGTGTGTGGTGATTTGGCGGTTTTGCGCTCTATCGCCGCGCGGCGACTTACTTTTTGAAAAAGTAAGCCAAACAATATCAAGCACAACCTAT
>JBHARQ010000242.1:0-2984 GCA_041831015.1 Simonsiella sp.
CACCCAATGAAGAAGAGGTAACTGGTATTGATGCAGAGGGTAACGTCATCAGAGTTATTGTTGAACCAGATTTGCGGTATTAATTAAACAAGGATTAAAACAATGATTTTTAAAGATTTACAACATAATGAAAAGACAGCCCCAAAAGAATTGTTAAAGATTTTTAAACGTGCTGGTGCTGATATTAAACAAAGTAGCGTTGGAAAGGTTAAGCGCCAGAATGCAGTTTCGTTTAAATCTATTTTCTTAATGTTGTCTGATGGTCAGACTTTTGAATTGCGTGTAAAAGAAAGCGGTGATATTTACCAAGTATTGTTAAATAATAAAATCATTCCGATTAAATCGCAGGATGATGACAAAGAAGCGGTGGCGGAACTTGTTAAGGCGTGGCAGGGCAATATCAATAAATTTCAGGTAGCCTTAACCAAGCAAAAGGTTTCTTTGCCTAAAGGCGTTAAATCTACTCGCAAGAAATTGATAGAAGTGTTGAAAAATGATATTGCTGAATTAGATGCTTTGATTGCAGAACGTGAAAAACAATTGCTGGCATTTCCTACTTAAGCTGAAATAGGAACAGTAAGTTTTAAAAAATAAAAAATCCCTTATTATCAGTCTATTTAGATTGAAAAATAAGGGATTTTTTTATGGAAGTGAATATTCAATTTCGGCGTGGACAATATCGCATTTTACGAGATGGTTCAGTTCGCCGATATGCTGCCGATTATGGTGAAATCATTGGCACGAAAGGTGCAGATAACGACCCTTTAGACGTGTATCGCGGGTTATTTGACAAAGCCGAATACGCATTCATCATTAATCAATATCACCACAATGGCGCGTTTGATGAACACAAAATCATGCTGAATTTCTACGATGAAGCACAAGCCAAAACAGCCTACGAACTGACTGCCGAAACGCCTGTACGCGAAATCTTTACTTGTACGCTTTCGCAATTAAATTGGTGGCTGCAATACGGCAACCATAAAAAACCTGTTACGCAACAATCCTTTCCATTTGATAGTGAGAACCCTAATATGACACATGAAGCCAATCATTGGACAAACGAAAGTCAAACCGCCGCGCAATTGATTTACGCATGGCGAAAGCATGATGAATACGGCGAATTAACCGAGCCTGCCACATTGGACAGTATTGTGTTTGATGAAATGGCAGATGGGGCAGAGATGCAGGCTGCTGCATTTGATGCACTAGTTGTAGAGAATAAGCGTTTATCACGAACCGCTCAAGCATTGGGTCGTGCATTCAATAGTGCATCAGGCAGCCTGAAAGTGGTTGAAAATGGCATTCAAATTTCCGCCCCTATGAAGAAAAACGGCACAACCAATATTGCCGTGATGTATGAAATGACAGACGGTCAAGTGGTGAGCGTGATGTTCCACAACCCCGACACCACGCCTTCCAAAATCACGCCTGATGATATGTTGGTATCGTGGAAATGGTTGCTCAATCGCAAAGACATCACGATTGTTGTCGCCAAAGAAAACGGTAAAGATTTGCCATTGACCACGGTGGCACGCCGTGTAATGGCGTTGGTAGAGAAAAATACAGCGCGTTTCGCAAAAGCCAATGCCAATAAAGCCGCCGAAACCGAAGAATTGGCGCGTTTGGAAACTGAAAAAGCAGCTAAATTAGCACGTTTGGAAGAATTGAATGCAATGATTGCGGCGCGTGAAAATGGTAACGTGCAGCCTGAAAATTCAAGCAACCTGAATGTAAAAGAGCAGCCAATTGAAATTAAAGGCAATGAATTAGGTGAGTTTGATACTGATACGCCAACAGGTTTAAAAGCATTGCGCCAAGCTGCGAAAAATCACTTAATGGGTCTGCGTGGAACATGGGTACATAACAAGCACCTTGATAAAGATATTGAAATCCGCAAGCGTGGCATTAAAGAAACATTGAATTATTCTGCCAATCCTAAAAAACTGAAACTGTTGGCAGCTATTGAGCAAATTATTGCTACTGCAAAACCTATTGATGGTGTGCAAACCATTCAGCCAAATTACAAACCAACTGAAAAACCTGACGCACTTCGTTATTTTCATTTAGGCAATAGTGCGACAGTGGCAGGGGAATTGTTGCATTTTGATGTAATTATTGAAGAAGACAAAAATGGCGTTTTGCACTACGACATTGTTATGGAAGGCAGTCGCAAAGAAAAAGCCACTATGGACAATTTAGACCCTTCCAGCATCACAAATACTGGGACATCTAAAACTGCACAGTGGCTTGGTGATAATCATACCGCTATTTTTGATGATGCGTCAAGCGGCTATGTGTTAAATCTGTTTGTTTTTGACGAAAATGGCATAGAGCTAGACGATTTCCCCGAAAATCAAGACAAGCAGCCTGAACAAGTCAAAGTCGATAATGACGAACAATACGAAAAACCAGTTTCAGGCAACCTGAATGATATTCAGGGGTATGGTAAGCAACTTTTAGCAAAATTAGATGAACATTATTCATGGAATAATGGGCATATTTCATATTCTAAAGCATTGACTTCGGTTGCTTTTGCACGTTTGGATATCAATAAATGGAACAATACTTTTGAATTGGTTACAAAATTTGAAAAAAATTCCTTCAAAAAAGGAAATGAAAAAGATACCAAAGTATTTAAATATCAATCAGATAAACCAGTGGATGAGCAGGCACAGGAAATCCATGCGTATTTTGCCGATTTAATGGTACGTAGCGGCTACCCAAATGCGCGTAAAGAATTAAATAAAGTACCCAATTCAGGCAGCCTGAATGAAAATGAGCAGTCTGAAAGTTCGGACAGCCTGAATGACGATGACTATATCGGCAAATCTTTCCAAACAGCGACTTACGGACAAGGAATTGTTACGGAAAAAACCGAGCAAGACGGCAAGCAGCTATATAAAATCAGTTTCGAGAAAGGAAGTGGCGAGTATGGCAAAGAACCGTTTACTGCTACATTGCCAGTTGAGCAGATGGGTGCG
>JBHARQ010000243.1:0-14695 GCA_041831015.1 Simonsiella sp.
GTAGATACTGTCGCTCCTGTCAACCCTTAAAAACAAAAAAGTACTAAATCACAGCCACTCTAGGCTGATAAACCATCTGATGTTTCAGCACACCAAAGCAAATATGCACTAACTTACGCATTGCTGCGCCAACCGTTTGCATTTTTACTTTACCACGTAATAATAAACGCTCACGTTGTGCTTTCACATCAGGATTAAAACGACACGCATTAATAGCAGGGAAATACAGCAACGTTCGTATTTTGCTATCGCCACGCTTACTCAGCATCACTTTACCTTGATATTTACCCGATTCACGTTTGCGCGGCACTAAACCTAAAAATGCCGCCATTTGTGATGCTTTGGCAAACTGTTTACTGTGGTACAACACCACCATACGCATGGATGTTTCTCTACCAATGCACGGAATACTTTGCAATAAACTCACATCTCGTTTTAAATCTGGATGTTTATCAATATGGTCGTCCACGTCATTTTCTAAATCAATAATGCTTTGATTCAATGCTTGGCGAATATGTAAAATGGATAACATGACTTCATCAGGTACACCACTGATTTGTGCTGTATGTAAGCGATTGTCTTCACGTTGTAAATCGGCTTTGAGTGCATCTAAACGGTTTAATTTGGCTTTTAATTCGCGTACAGGTTTAGGTTCTGGTTGCCATGCTTGTGGTCGGCGTTCAAACCCGAAACGGGCAATGATTTGACTGTCGCCTTTGTCGGTTTTGTGTACGACACCAAGTGATTTAGCATAGTTATGAATATATGCTGGATTAACAATGCTAACGGTCAATCCTTGGTCGTGTAAAAAATAGGCGAGTAATTCGTGATACACACCAGTCGCTTCCATGACCACATGAACAGTGGATAAATCGGTGGTGATATTTTTACGAATCCATTCAAGCAATTTTAGGCAGCCTGAAGGATTATTTTCCAATACTTTGTTACGATAAGTGAATTTGGTGCTGTCTTTTAACCATGAGGCATCAAACTTTTGTGATGCGGCATCAATGCCGATAATGTGTTGTTTGATTGGGTTCATTGTATATTCAAGCTGTTCCATCGGTGTCTTTCCTTGTTCATGCAGTGTCTGCGAGCGTATTGTCGCGCACTTGGATACTGTTCAGATTGAAAGATGGGGAGTTGAGTAGGTTTATCTACACTACAGTGTCTTGGCACTCAGGGTGGGTTCAATTTCCTACTCAACTGGATAGGTGAATAATACGTTATTATCCACACAAGTGGGAAGATACAAGGGTGGGTGTAAACCCACCATTCAATTTAAATAAATCATTGTGGTGATGATACAGGTATAGAAAATTATTGCCAAATCAAAAGTTTTGGTTCAGGAGTAATGGTATAACCATCGCGCCGTAATAATTCAATTAAGCCATAATTACCCATCAAATGCCCCGTTCCAACAGCAAACAACGTGGATTGTTGTGTCATTTCTTGCTTCATTTTGGGTAGCCAATTTAGATTTCGTGCAACAATTAAATCTTGTGTGAACCAATCAACCACTTTTTCTTGTTGTGCCTTTGTTAAAGTAGATGTTGAATCAAACATCCAATCTTTTTCGTGTAATGCAACGATTTGTTCAAAATGACCCTGTTCATAAGCTTGAAAGACTTCGCGCCTATCATCGGCATTTTTTTCAATGGTGTTTGCACCCATTCATTGAGTATCGCAATAACTAAATCATCAGGTAATAGGGCAAAATACATCACTGCTTCTGTATGTGTTTCTAAATGAGCAGTTGGCTTATTTAATAAATTTGACTGTTTATAAATCAAGCTATCCACTCCATTTTCATGTGTCATGTCTGCTTCTTGTAGCGCTATCACCATGATTAATACTACCCATGGACGCAATGCATTAATATTTTTTGATATTTGTTCGCCTTGTGGGTATTGTTTCATACGTGTTTCTAAAGCCGTAAATGCGCTGTTCCCCATTAATTGGTTCAATTTTGTATCACTTAACATCACGCTATGCAGCAAGGTTTTGTTTTCTTCTTAGGGGAATTTTTCTGGGCTTTCGGTAATAATCTTATTAACTTTTTTAACCAAATCAGTTACTTTTGGATTCATTTTGGCATTGACTTTGCCATAGTGATAGGTACCCAATAGATATGAATCAGGTTGTCCTTGCTTGCTGATTTTCCACAGATTGCTTATTAATTTTGGTTTCTGCCAATCTATTTTGACGCGTGGATATTGCTTTGCTGGAGGTATTTGTATTGTATATTTTTGTTTTTCTTTATATTCTTGATATGATTCCCAACCTAATACCCCTAGTTTTAATAAGACAACAAGCCACATTAAACCGATATACCATTTCTGTTTCATGAGTATTCCTTTCTGATGATTTGGATAGCGCGTAGGGTGGATGTAAACCCACCTTTTTCAATATAATCAATCAAATGATGGATTTACACCTACCCTACGGAGAACGCACCTGTCCGCGCCACGTACCCAAAAGCGTGGTGCGCGGCAAGACGCGCGTTCCCGTCAAATATTCAGGCAGCCTGTTGGGTTTGGGTGGACTCAACAGGCTGCCTGAAGTTTTTTGCGTTTACGCCCAAACCAACAACGCGTGATTGCGTTTGCCGCGTTTCACAATCGTGTATTTGCCGAAACGCTTGTGTTCATCGGTCAGCAAATACAAATCGTCTGGTTTTTCGGGGGCGTGGTTCGGATGGTTGGCGGTCGCGGCTACGCCATTGAGCAACACCGCGCCACTTTGCACGAAACCACGCGCTTCTTTGTTGGATTGCGCCAAACCTGTTTTGACCAATGCTTCCACCACGTTCAGGCTGCCTGAAACTTCGGTGGCGGGCAAACCGTCCAACGCCAACTGCGCGTAATCTTGCTCGGTCAAGCCGCTTTCATCGCCTGAAAACAGGCTTTGGGTAATGCGTTGAGCGGCTTGCAAAGCGTCTTCGCCGTGAATTAAACGGGTCATTTCTTCGGCTAAAATGCGTTGCGCTTCGGGTTTTTTGCCGCTGGCTTTGTCTGCGGCTTCAATCGCGTCAATTTGTTCAATGGTCAAGAATGTGAAGTATTTCAGGAATTTATAAACATCAGCGTCCGCTACTTTCAGCCAGAATTGGTAGAATTGGTAAGGCGATGTTTTTTTCGCGTTCAGCCACACCGCGCCGCCTTCGGTTTTGCCGAATTTGGTGCCGTCTGCTTTGGTAACGAGCGGCAAGGTCAAGCCGTAAACGGATTTTTGGTTCAAACGGCGTGTGGTTTCCGTACCCCAAGTGATGTTGCCCCATTGGTCGCTGCCGCCGATTTGCAGTTGCACGTTGTGGCGTTTGTTTAATTCAGCGAAATCATAGCCTTGCAACAAAGCGTAGGCAAATTCGGTAAACGAAATCCCCACGTCATCGCGTTCAATGCGTTGTTTGACCGATTCTTTGGCGAGCATGGCGTTTACGGAAAAATGTTTGCCGATGTCGCGCAAAAAATCCAAGCAATTCATATTGCCAAACCAATCGGCGTTATTTGCCATAATGGCTGGGTTTTCGCCGTCAAATTTCAAAAATGGTTTTAACTGGTTACGAATGCTATCCACCCAACCTGCAACGGTTTCGGGCGTGTTCAGGCTGCGTTCTACGGCTTTGAAGCTGGGGTCGCCAATCATGCCTGTTGCGCCACCGACTAGGGCAACGGGCTTGTGTCCTGCGTTTTGGAAGCGGCGCAACACGAGTACAGGCAACAAATGCCCGATGTGCAAGCTGTCGGCTGTCGGGTCAAAGCCGCAGTATAGGGAAATGCTTTCGCTGTCCAATAATTTGGATAATTCATTAATATCAGTCGTTTGGGCGATTAAGCCGCGAGCTTGTAAATCTTGTAATAAAGCGTTCATTTTGTTTTTCCATAAAAAAATTTTCAGGCTGCCTGAAAAAAGAATCCTGAATTATACGGCTTTTCCTTATTTTACAAAAGATTGAGTTTAATAATTTGAATTTTAAAGAAAAACAAAAATTATCCACAATGTAGTTTTCTGTTATTTCTCGATGTAATTATTATGTTACTTGACTACATCGCGTTTTATTCGCATTCATTAAATTGTGGATAATTTTGTGCATAAACTCTGAATAATGTGTGGATAAAATCCATTATGCAATCCGTTGATAACGTCCGCCTGACATACTCACCACCACCCCTTCCAATTCCCACTCCAACAACAAGGCGTAAATATCATCGGTGGGGATAAGTGTTTTTTCTGCAATTAAATCAGGGTGTATTGGGTCGTAACCCATCGCATTTAAAATATCCACAGCTGAGTTTTGCACAGATTTATCCCCAAATTTATCCACAATTTCATCCACAGGCAATAAATTTGGCGTGATGACAATCGGATTATCCACAGGCTGAACGCGCTTGATTTTGGGCAATTCTATGGGGATAAAAACCGTTTCTGGTTTTGTGGATAATTCTGTGGATATATTAGTGGATAAACCTGTGTGTAGTTTTTCAGGCTGCCTGAAATGCCCTGTGGATAACAACGTAGGGCTTTCATTTATAATATCTTCTACACATTCCACCAATTTCGCCCCCTCCTTAATCAACAAATGACACCCTTTGGCATGAGGCTGGTCAATACTATTGGGAATCGCCATGACCTCGCGCCCCATGTCTGCCGCCAACCGTGCCGTAATCAACGAACCGCTGTTCAACGCCGCCTCCACCACCAACGTAACCTGCGCCTGTGCCGCAATCAACCGATTACGGCGCGGAAAATTCCCAGCCAATGGACGCGTTCCCAATGGAAATTCCGATATAATCAAACCCTGTTCCGCAATTTGATGCGCCAAATCCCGATTTTCAGGTGGGTAAATACGGTCAATGCCCGTTCCCCAAATCGCAATCGTGCTGCCTGAATGCGCCAACGCCCCCGAATGCGCCGCCGTATCAATGCCAGCCGCCATGCCCGAAATCACCGTAATCCCCTTTTCGCTCAAATCCCGACTGAACTCATGTGCAATCCGCACCGCTTGCGATGTCGCACGCCGACTGCCCACCACGCTCACCGCAGGACGCTGCAACAACCCCACATTGCCCCGCACAAACAACAACGGCGGCGGCGTCATTCCTTCCGCCAACATGGTGGGATAATCCGCATCACCCAACAATAACAAACGACAGCCCTGTTGCTGTTCCCACACCAGCGCGGCATCGGTGGCGGCGCGAGCAGGTGTCGTGTCATACCAAATGGCGGCGGCTTGCTTGCCTTTCACCACGATTTGGCGAATCACATCGGCAGGCGCACGCAAAGCCGCTTCTGCCGTGCCAAAATGCTGAATCAAGCGCAAAAAACTCTCCGCACCAATATAAGGCGTGAGCGCGAGTTGAATCCATGCGTAGCGTTCCGAATCGGTCATAGCGATATTCCTAACATCAAAATCAACATTATTATTGAGAAACGCGGCGTCTTGCCGCCGCACCCACGCTTTAGGTGAGTGGCACGGAACGGTGCGTTCTTCGTAGAATGGTAGGTCGGCTCTCCGAACCGACATTTCATCATCATTATATGGAGCGGCGACGGCTCGTCGCCATGTTTCAAATACGCCATCAATTTCATTTTTATGAAATTCAATATTTGGCGACGAGCCGTCGCCGCTCCATTTTTATCGTGTCTTGAGAGGCAACCTGAAATCATATTGCCCAAAAAATAGGCAATTCAAAAATCCATATTAAATTTAAAATATTAACTCACTTATCCACAAATCATCCACCTAGATTTACCCACATTGTGAGTACATTCAACAGACATTGCTTAAAAATTGTGCAATTTAAAATTTTCAAAATAATTCAATTTATTAATTGACATATCCACAAGTATTGCACAATATCATTCGCAGCATCATGTGCATGAATATTGTGGTTGCGATGCTACCTGATTTCAGCAAATTCACGCAAATTTTAGTAAAACCATTTTCAGGCTGCCTGCAAAATCATTATCATCACGCCCTTTCATTTCCAAATCAATGAATTTATCAAAAAACAAATTATTTTTAATTAATAAAGAAAGCTTCACAACATGAAAAAGTATTTTGCTGAATGTTTCGGCACATTTTGGTTGGTATTTGGTGGCTGCGGCAGCGCGGTTTTGGCGGCAGGCATTCCTGAATTGGGCATTGGTTATACAGGCGTATCATTGGCGTTTGGTTTAACCGTTTTGACAATGGCATACGCCGTTGGACACATATCAGGCGGACACTTTAATCCTGCGGTATCGGTGGGTTTGATGGTGGGCGGTCGTTTTGATAAGAAAGATTTGTTGCCTTATATTGGCGCACAAGTGATTGGCGCGATTTTGGCGGCAGCGGTGTTGTATGCGATTGCGAGCGGCGCGGCAGGTTTTGATGTTACCAAAGGTTTCGCCAGCAATGGTTACGGTGAGCATTCACCACATGGTTATGGCTTGATGTCTGCTTTATTGATTGAAGTGGTTTTGACGGCGGTGTTTTTATTTGTGATTATGGGCGCAACTGATAAACGCGCACCTGCTGGTTTTGCACCGATTGCGATTGGCTTGTGCTTGACTTTGATTCACTTAATCAGCATTCCTGTAACCAATACTTCTGTGAATCCAGCGCGTTCTACGGGCGTGGCGATTTTCCAAGGTAGCTGGGCGTTGGCGCAGTTGTGGTTGTTCTGGGTGGCGCCGATTGTAGGCGGTGCGATTGGTGCGTTGTGCTACCGTTTTATCGCAGACGAGAAATAATAAATTTAATTTGATTTGGTTATGAACAAGCTGCCTGAAAATGTATTTCTTTACATTTTCAGGCAGCTTTTGGTTTATTATCACAACCATAGTTCCTGTTCTACGGAGAACGCACCGTTCCGCGCCACAAACCGAAAAGCGTGGTGCGCGGCAAGACGCGCGTTCTGTCATCATCAACCGCTTTTTGGGGAAAAGTGGTATAATTTGGCTTATTTTTCAAGCAGCTTGTCAGGGGCTAATAACATTTCATTTTGTAGTTGCTTTTGCAGCAAAAATCGCCAACTTCTGCGTTAAAAATACTCATCAGGTGTTCAACCTGATTCGCATTTTTGCCTTGAATTTGTCGTTTTTGCTGCAAAATCAATCTATAAAACGAAATGTTATTAGCCCATTCAAGCTGCCTGAAAACCGTTTATTGTGTTTGATAGAAAGTGTAATTATGGCAATCCAATGGTTTCCGGGACATATGAATAAGGCGAAAAAAGCCATCGCGGAACGTTTGAAAAGCGTTGATATGGTCATTGAAATGTTGGACGCGCGTTTGCCTGCGTCTAGCGAAAATCCTTTGTTGGCGCAGCTTGCCAAAGGTAAGCCGAAACTGAAAATTTTGAATAAGCAAGACCTTGCTGACCCCGAACGCACCGCGATTTGGTTGGCGCATTACAATGCTTTGGAACAAACGAATGCGATTGCGTTGGACAGCTCGGAAAAGTCTGCCGCGCCCAAAATCACGGCAGCGTGTCGTGCGCTTGTGCCTAATCGTAAGGGGATTGATAAGCCGTTGCGGGTGTTGATTTGTGGTATTCCGAATGTGGGCAAATCCACGTTGATTAACGGCATGATTGGCAAAAAATCCGCCAAAACAGGCAATGAACCGGGGATTACAAAAGCGGAACAGCGTTTATTTTTGGCTGATGATTTTTGGTTGTACGACACGCCCGGTATGTTGTGGCCAAAAATTATTGTGGAAGAAAGTGGCTATAATTTGGCAGCCAGTGGCGCGGTCGGTCGCAATGCCTTGGACGAGGAAGAGGTGGCGTTGGAATTGTTGGATTATTTGCGCCGCCATTATTTGCCGTTGTTGCAAGCGCGTTATGTGGCAGACAAAGACCCGTCTAGTCATTGGGACGATGTGGCGTGGTTGGAATGGATTGCGAAAAAACGCGGCGCGTTGTTGGGCGGTGGGCGCGTGAATTATCAGAAAGCGGCAGAGAATATTTTGACGGATTTCCGCGAAGGCAGCATTGGCAGAATTACGTTGGAAACGCCCAAACAATGGGAAGCATGGCTCAAAGAAGCGCGTAAACGTGAAGCCGCGCTCAAAGCGGAACGCGAAGCGAAAAAATTGGCGCGTAGTGGGCAGCAGTCGCAGGAATGATGTTTCAGGCTGCCTGTTCGTGCCACCGCCTCAAAGCGTGGGTGCGGCGGCAAGACGCCGCGTTCATTTGATTTAAAGGGTGGTTTGATTTGGAATGCTTTTTGCTCGCCAAGTGGTTTGGCATATTGTTGATTTGATATGATAAGGAAGATGTTGATGCAAAAACCGTCTCGATTTCGTGTTCATGCGTTTTTATGGCATGTGTTGTTTTCAGGTGTGATTGCGGTTGTGAGTTGGCTGCTGGTGTTTTATGTATGGCATCCTGCGCCGTTGGCAAAAGCGGTGGGGGTGGGCGATATTTTCTTGATGATGTTGGCGATTGATGTGGTGTTGGGCCCGATTTTGACGTTTACGGTGGCGAAAGAGGGGAAAAAGACGTTGAAGTCGGATTTGGCGATTATTGTGGTGTTGCAAGTGGCGGCGTTGATTTATGGGTTGCATAGTATTGCGGTGAATCGTCCTGTGGCGGTGGCATTTGATTTGTGGCGTTTTGAAGTGGCGCATGCGAATGATATTAAACCTGAATCGTTGCAACGCGCTGCTGCGCCATTTAATCAATTAAGTTGGACAACGCCTGAATGGGTGGCAATTCGCCCCGCAGCCAATACGGAAGAGAAAAACACACGTTTATTTAATGAATTAAATGGTAAAGGTTCGCCAGCGATGTATCCTGATTTGTATGAGCCTTTGGATAAGGCTTGGGATAATATTAATAAGGAAGGTTTGGCATTGAGCGAATTAAAAAAATTCAATCCGCCTGAAACGGTCGATGCGGTATTGAAACAATATCCTACCGCCGACAAATTTATCCCGATGAAAGCCTCTCGCGTGGACATGACGGTGTTGATTAATACCAAAGATAAGCAAATTGTTAAAGTAGTGGATTTGCGTCCATGGCAATGAAATAATGTGCGTTTGAAAGGGCTGGATTGTTGCGATTTTTCTACCGAATATAACTTTACGCTTGTATAGCCCGTGCATAATTTGAAGAAAACCGTTAAAATCCAGCCAAATGCTGCCTGAAAAATGCAGCCACTTTATGATTAACAAGGAATATTTATGTTTAATACACATGTTCGCAAAATGATTTTGGCAAGTTTATTGGTGGCAGGTTTAAGCGGTTGTGCTGCTGGTATTGTGGGTGGTGCAACGGCGATTTCTTCTGTCGTGGATAGACGTACTGCTGGCTCACAATTCGATGACCAAGCTCTGGAATTAAAAATCAAAGCCAAAGCCGAAGCCCGTTTACGCCAAATCAACTCCAGCCAAGTGAAACCAACTTTATCTGTGGTGAGCTACAATCATCGCGTATTATTACTTGGTGTGGTAGGTAGTGAAACCGAACGCGCCGCCGCCGAAGAAGTTGCCCGTGCAGAAGTGGGTGTGCAAAATGTGTATAACCACATTAATGTGGTCGATTCCAGCCGCACTTGGACAAACATTGGTACCGATACCATTGTAACCTCGCGCGTGCGTACCAGCTTGCTCAATACCGATGGCGTGTACCCTGGGCATGTGAAAGTGGTTACTTACAATGGCGTTACCTATGTCATGGGTTTACTCACCCCAGCACAACAAGACATTGTGAATCAACGTATCAGTACCACCGCAGGGGTTCAACGTGTGGTGACGTTGTATGAAAATTATGTGGATACTGCCAACTAAATTCATTTAAATAACCCAATCCCCCACAAAATAAGCAGAATGGGATGACCTGTTCTGCTTTACTGTATAATATTTATTCAATTTCAATATATTTCAGGCAGCCTGAAATATCAAATCCTGCCTGAAAACGGAAACTACCATGTCTGACGAATACGAATACGAAGATGACGACCGCAAACCACGCATGACTTTTGGACAAATCCTTGCCAGTCTTTTATTACTGGGCGTGGTTGTGGTAATTGGTTTGCTGGTATTACTTTATTTTAAATTAACCAGCCCAGTAGAACGCAGTAACCATCATCCTGCCGCCGTATCTGCACCTGTACGTCCTGTTGAACGTTTTACCCCCGATGGTAAATCGGTTACCGATGTCAATCAGGCAGCCGTTGCTACTGCCAGCAGCGCAGCCAGCGAAGTCGCTGCCCAGCAAAAAGCAGCCGATGAAGCGGTACAAAATCTCCAAAATAATACTGCAGGGAATGCCCCTGTGAATGGTTTGAATAGTGGCGCTTTAACAGGCGGTGCGGCGGTTGGTGCTGCCGCTGCTGCTCGCAAACAACAACAAGCCGCCCAACGTCGCCGCCGTGAAGCTGCTGCCGCTGCTAATGGCGATAACACCCCACGTCGTCGCCAGCAACAACAGCAATACACCGAAGCAGACGAAGTGCCATTGCAACCGATTCAACGTGGTGAACGCCGTTTAACCCCGCGTAATACCCAACAAGGTGAGCGCACACTCACCCCACGCAATACGCAACAACAGCAAGGCGAACGCACATTAACACCACGTCGTAGCAATCAAGCGGCACCTGCTGATTTGCCACAACGTCCGATTCGCATCAATCCACCTGCTGAACAGCGTGAACGTACCTTAACGCCAACACGCCCAAAAAGTGGTAAATCTGGTGAATTTGATGAATTATTTTAATTTAAAAATCAATAAAATAATTTTTTAACTTTGATAAATTCATTGACAGTTTACAATATGAATCGTAGAATACTGTCTTTCCTTTCAAGACAGGGTCGTTAGCTCAGTCGGTAGAGCAGCGGACTTTTAATCCGTTGGTCGAGCGTTCGAATCGCTCACGACCCACCAATTTTTCAGCCTGAACACTGTGTTCAGGCTTTTTTCTTATCCATTTTTAGGGGTTGATGACATTTTGGGCGCAAAAAGGGTTTTGCTGATAAAATAATCCCTTTTTAAGGCAAAATATAATGAGCTAAAGGAAATGGTCGTTTGTCATTTAGTTTAGCCTTTTTTGCTGCAAAAATAAGCAATCGGCATACAAGAAATCATCATCCCCTTTTGTAGGATTGAATCATCATTTTTTTGATTTTGGTATGATTTTCGTTTCGTATCGTGCTATTTTTTTGTACAATCTGTTTCCTATCTCAAAAAAATGGTTGGATTTTGGACGCAGCATCATTATTAAAAAATCATCCTTCAAAATGGTGAATGGATTTAGATTTGTATTCAATGGTAAATGTTTAGCCGTATTGGTCAATTTGAATGGCAATCATAATCATGATTTAACCTTATTTCAGGCTGCCTGAAATCAATAACATAATGAAATAATATTAAAATCAACTCTATATAATAGAACAGAACCCGTTTATGAATAAAGAAATCATTATCGCGCTCTGCGCTGGCGAGGCTTCGGGCGATTTACTGGGCGCACATTTAATTGATGCACTAAAGCAACAATATAACAATATTCGTTTTGTAGGTATCGGCGGGCCACGCATGAAAGCCGCTGGTTTAATTAGTTTGGAAGAGCAAGAACCATTGGCGGTTCGTGGTTATGTGGAAGTACTGGGTAATTTATCAACGATTTTAAAAATTCGCCGTCATTTAGTAGATGAATTGAAAAAGATTAGCCCACATGTATTTGTGGGGATTGATTCGCCGAATTTTAATTTACCTGTTGCTGAAAAATTAAAGGCAGCAGGCATTCCAACGTTACATTATGTCAGCCCATCGGTGTGGGCTTGGAAGCCAGAACGTGTTCACAAAATTGTTAAGCAAGTGAATAAGGTTTTGTGTTTGTTCCCTATGGAACCCAAATTGTATCGTGATGCAGGTGGTCAAGCAGAATATGTAGGACATCCTTTGGCGCAAATGTTGCCAATGGAAAACAGTCGTGAAGCCGTACGCGAGCGTTTGAAACTGGGTTTGACCACGCCTGTGTTTACTTTATTACCTGGTAGCCGCTTGAGTGAAGTGGATTATATGACACCTGTTTTTTTACGCGCGGCGGCTTTGATTGTGCGTGATTTGCCAGAATCGGTGTTTTTAATGCCTTATCCTTCGGCTGGTGTGCGTGAGCGTTTACAACATTTTTTAAAGCAAGATGAATTTCGCTCTCTACCCATCCGCCTTCAGGCTGCCAAAACGGAATTGGCGTGTATGGCGGCAGATGTGGTGTTGGTAACCAGTGGTACGGCGTCTTTGGAAGTGGCGTTATGTAAACGTCCAATGGTGATTAGTTATAAAATTTCGCCATTTACTTATTCATTGGTGCGCCGAAAAATTAAAATTCCCTATGTAGGTCTGCCTAATATTTTATTAAATAAAATGGTGGTACCTGAATTGCTACAAAATAATGCAACGCCTGAAAAATTGGCAACGGCGGTATTGGATTGGTATTATCATCCTGCGCGTGCGGCAGAATTGGAACAGCAATTTGTACAATTACATCAACGTTTAAAACGCAATACCGATGAATTGGCAGCGTATGAAGTATTAACAGAAGCAGGGCTACGATTAAGTAAACCTGTGGCAGAAGGTGAAGATGAAACGGTGGCTGAACCTGACGCGGACACCACGTCCACGCAGCCTGAAACCAAACCTCTGGTTTCAACGCCATCAAGTGAACCTGCAACCGAATCGGTGCAAACAATCACTCAAGCTGAAACGGTGAATGATGCGCCATTATTGATTCCGCCACCTAGCATTGTGATGGGAAATATTTCGAATACGGCGGTAGATAAATCAACTGAAGTAACTACTGAATTGGCTGCCATTCAACCCGTTGCCAGTGAAACAGCGCATACGGCTGAAACGGTTGCAGAAGCCATTCATCATTCAAAAAATGAAACTCAATATAACGAGCTTGATATGAATAAAGTAAAACGTAAATCTGGTTTATTTGGCTGGTTATCATCTTTATTTGGTGGTAATAAACCAGTGATTAATGAACGTCATGCCACTCATGTGTCGGAGCATGATGATATTTCCAATACAAGCGATACATCGATTGTAGCCGTGTCTCGTGCAGACAATACAGATGTAGAAACCAATGTTCCGAAAATTTCTACATCTCAAGCGACGCCTGCGCCGATTAATTTACCAAAATCAGGTGTATTGGCACAACAAAGCAGTAAACCCAATATTTTCAGCAAATACATGCCTGAAAATCAAGAAAATGAAACAGCTGATAATCCAACGCCTGCGCCTGTGGCGACGCCCAGCACCACACCGACTCAATCCGCTCCATCTCATCACACGCAATCCGTCAATCGCCCTGCGTTGAAGGTGAAAGTTACGGCGGTGGTACGCCAACCAGAAGAACGGACAAATGCTGAAGCTGCTCAAACCACCGCTCCAGTAGAACCCACGTCTACTCCCGATGTTGCGCCCAGTCAAGTTGAAGCACCTGTCGCACCTCAACCCAGTCAGCCATTAACACCGCCTGTTGGCGCATTGGCAAATTATATTAATCAAGCGAGTATGGCATTTTTGCCTGAAAGCATGAAACATCCTGTGCCAACCACACCAGCTATCCATACACCTCCTGCAACACCTGATGTAGTGAGTGTAGCCAGTGAACCTGCACCTGTCGCATCTGTGGCGGTGGTAGATGAAAATGCGGTTGATGTTACTGAATTGGTCAGCACGGTTGAGCCGATTGTGCAAGAAACCAAAGTGCCTGAAGCAGAATTGCCGATTGCTGAAGAAATTTTGGCACAGCAAAGCGAAACCGTTACGATGCCAGCAGTTGAGGCTCCCAAACCTGCACCGAAATTAACCATTCAAATTGCCCCTAAACAAACGGCTGTTCAATCTGAACCTGTTATTTCGGCGGTAGAGGTTCCCAGCAGCCATACGATGTCTGAACCCGTTATTCCAACGGTGGATGCTCAAACCATCACTCATCGTGTATCTGAATCGATTGTGGTGCCAACGGTTGATGTTCAAGTGAGCCATGTTACACCTGAACCTGTTATCTCAACAGTGGAGGTTCAAACCATCAACCATAGTACACCTGAACCTGTGGTTTCCAGTATTGATATTCAAACGGATACGCCAGCAGCAGAGCCAAGCAAACCATTGGCAACGCCAAATGTTCAAAATTCATTTGCGTCTGTATTCCGCCGTCATACATTGCAAACGGAACAGGCAGATAGTGAAGATGAAGCACACAATATTGCGGAAGCCAGTGAAACAGATGAGCCTGCTCAAATTGTTTTAAATCGCAGCGAAGCCATGACGGGTACGCCAACGCAAGCTGCACAAGCTGATGCGCCGAGTGAAGAAGGGTTACCTGCACCTAGCGTATCTAGCTATAGTTCCAATCCGAATCGCTATAATCATGGTATTTTCTTTTAAGAAAATAGGGTTGCGATAATAGGGGCTGATGATAATTCATTTTGAAGTTGTTTTTTTAGTAAAATCAACATACAAAATGGATTATCTTCAGCCCCTAAATGACGATATATAGCTGATTCACAATAAATCGCTACAAGGCGGCGAGCCGCAGATAGTACAAGTAGTACAGCAAGGCGAGCCAACGCTGTAGCGGTTTAAAAGTGAATTAGCTATATGCAATCAGAATAAAAAAACAACCATATCTATAAAGAACGCGGCGTTGCGCCGCCGCACCCACGCTGCGCCCGTAGTGATGTTGAGTGGCA
>JBHARQ010000244.1:0-2847 GCA_041831015.1 Simonsiella sp.
CGTGGGTGCGGCGGCAAGACGCCGCGTTCTGGCAAAATAAGGTAAATGTTTTTTGTTTCGCTGAATGGTGTTTCAGGCTGCCGTGCGGTAATTTGCGTTTATGTTTTTGTGCGATAAATTTATTTAATGAGTTAAGAGTTTTTGACCTACATCAAGTTTTGTATAATGTAATTTTATTTCATAGTCAGCAAATCAAGGAACGCAAAATGTTTGATGATGCACTCATGTTGAGCCGAATACAATTCGCGCTGAACATCAGTTTACATATTTTATTCCCCACAATTAACATTGCTTTGGCGTGGATTGTGGTGTTTTTTCGGCAATGTTACCACCGTAGCCAAGACGCTGCGTGGTTAAATGCTTATCAATTATGGACAAAAGTGTTTGCCCTTTCCTTTGCCATGGGCGTGGTAAGTGGGGTAACCATGAGTTTCCAATTCGGCACAAATTGGCCCGGTTTTATGGAAAAAGCAGGCAATATCGCAGGTCCTTTATTGGGTTATGAGGTATTGACTGCTTTTTTCTTGGAAGCGGGTTTTTTGGGCATTATGCTGTTTGGGCGCGATAAGGTGAGCAATCGGGTGCATACGTTGGCATCGGTGATTGTGGCGTTGGGTACGACTTTTTCGGCATTTTGGATTTTGTCGCTCAATTCGTGGATGCAAACGCCTACGGGTTATACGGTAGATGCCAATGGTGTTATTCATGTGGCTTCGTGGTTTGATGTGGTGTTTAATCCGTCTTTCCCGTATCGTTTGGCGCATATGGTGTTGGCTTCGGTTTTGACGGCTTCGTTTTTGGTGGTGGGCTTGTCGGCTTGGCAGGTGTTGAAAAAATCTGCCAATCACGCCACCGCTAAAACGCTGAAAACGGGTTTGGTGTTGGCAAGTGTTGCCATTCCTTTGCAGATGTTTGCAGGCGATGCGCATGGTTTGAATACCTTGCAACATCAACCTGCCAAAATCGCGGCAATGGAAGGGGTGTGGCATACGGAAAAAGGTGCGCCTTTGTTGTTGTTCGCCATTCCAAATGCGAAAGAGCAACGCAATGATTTTGAAGTCAAAATTCCAAATGGTGCTTCGCTTATTTTAACGCATGATTTAAATGGCGAAATTAAAGGTTTGAATGAATTTCAGGATAAACCGCCTGTGTTTGCGATGTTTTGGTCGTTTCGTGTGATGGTGGGTGTGGGTGTGTTGATGTTGTTGGTGAGTTGGTATGGGATTTACCGTTATCGCAAAGCGAAATATCAGCCCGAACAGTTGCCAAAATGGGTGTTGTGGGTATTTTCGGGCATGACTTTTTCAGGCTGGGTGGCGACTTTGGCAGGCTGGTATGTTACAGAAATTGGGCGACAACCATTTTTGGTGTATGGCGTGTTGCGGACATCGGACGCGGTAACCAAGGTTACGCCAAGTAGTCATATTGCATTGTCATTGATTTTGTATGCGGTATTTTCGGCGGTATTGTTGGGCGCGTATGTAACGGTCATTCGCCATATGGCAGAAACCGCCCACGAGCAACATTGATAAGGAAGAATGAACATGGATTGGCACACAATTTTAGCGTATGTATTTTTGGGCATTTTGGCGTTTAGCGTGATGGTGTATGTGGTGTTGGACGGCTTTGACTTGGGTGTGGGGATGTTGATGCCACGGGCTTCTCGTGATGAGCAGGACAAGATGGTCGCGTCCATTGGTCCATTTTGGGACGCGAATGAAACGTGGTTGGTGTTGGTGGTGGGGGTGTTGTTTATTATTTTCCCAACGGCGCATTCGTTGATTTTGGGCAGTTTGTATTTGCCTGTTACGTTTATGTTGTTGGCGATTATGGTGCGTGGGGTGGCGTTTGATTTTCGCGTGAAGGCGCGTCCGCAACATCGTCCGTATTGGAATGTGGGTTTTCAGGTAGCCTCTACGGTGATTGCGTTGGCACAAGGTTGGATGTTGGGGCGTTATGTAACGGGATTTGGTACAAATACGTTGGATTATGTGTTTGCATTTGCCATTGCTTTGTGTGCGCCTGCGGTGTATGTGTTATTGGGGGCAACTTGGTTGTTGGCAAAAACGGAAGGCGAGTTACACAACAAGGCGCGAGTGTGGGCAAATCAAGCGTGGTATCCTGTGGTGGCGTGTTTGGTATTGTTGTCATTGGCAACGCCTTATGTGAGCAAAACGGTATTTGAGCGTTGGTTTAGTTTGCCGAATATGGTGTTGCTTGCGCCCATTCCGTTGGCTACGGTGGCGGCGTTGTGGTATGCCAAAAAATTGTTGGCGCAACCGAATATTCAGCATTATTGGCGACCTTTTGCCATGAGCGTGTTGTCTATTTTGATGGCTGGTTTGGGTTTGGGGATTAGCTTGTTTCCGTATGTGGTGATTGACCGTTTGTCTGTATTGGAGGCGGCAGCGAGTACGCCCACGATGGTGGTGGTGTTGATTGGTGTGGGGATTACTATGCCGTTGATTATTGCGTACAGCATTTTTGCCTATTGGGTGTTTAGGGGCAAGGCGAAAGATTTGGTGTACGGCTAATATAGTCGTTCAAAATACAAATAATACAGCGTTGCCAGCTCCCTTATGTACTATTCGTACACGGCGGTCGCTGTCGCCTTGTCTTATTTTAATTTTAAACGACTATACTCTGTTTTCAGATCGCCTTTCGGTATATGACCAAAAATGGAGCGGCGACGGCTCATCGCCATATTTCAAATAACCTAACCATTTAATTTAAATTAAAATATTTGGTGACGAGCCGTCGCCGCTCCATGTGGCACGATTTAAATTTTGTCGTGTACCGAAAGGCAGCCTGAATATTTGCCAGAACGCGGCGTCTTGCCGCCGCACC
>JBHARQ010000245.1:0-2672 GCA_041831015.1 Simonsiella sp.
AGAATTTACATTTCAGGTAGCCTGAAAATTATTAGCCTTTCAACGAATTCAATTCCGTTACATTGATGGTCTGACGATTACGGAACACCAGCACCATAATTGCCAAGCCAATCGCGCTTTCAGCAGCCGCCACCGTTAGCACGAAAAAGACAAAAATCTGCCCAGCCGTATCGCCCAAATATTGCGAAAAAGCAATAAAATTAAAATTTACCGCCAGCAACATCAATTCAATAGACATCAGCAACACCAACACATTTTTACGGTTCATAAAAATGCCCATCGCGCTGATACCAAACAGCAATGCCGCCAATACCAAATAATGCGTAATCGTAATCATGCTTTGCTCTCTTCTTGTTCGGTGCTTTTGGGGGTTTGCACTTCGGCAGCCATTTTGACCATGCGTAAACGTCCTTCGTTGGCGTTTACTTTCACTTGGTCGGCAGGGTTAATGTATTTCGGATTGGTGGATTTGCGGTGAACCAAAGCAATCGCCGCCACCATACCCAACACCAGCAACACCGCCGCCAATTCAAATTGCCACACATAAGTAGTGTACAACTGCATACCCAAATCGCGTACATTGCTGTAATTGGCTGGAATGTCTTTCATCAAACCAAATTTGTTCAACGCGGTATCAGGCGCAATCAACACGGCAATCAACGCTGCCGCCATCAACACACCCACGGTAAACGCGGCAGGCGCATGTCGCCAAAAGCCTTTACGCATTTCTTCCACGTCAATGTTGAGCATCATAATCACAAACAAGAACAGCACCATCACCGCGCCCACATACACCACTACCAAGGTAATGCCCAAAAATTCCGCTTGCATCAACAGCCACATCATCGCCGACACGCAAAACGTCAGCACCAAATGCAAAGTGGCGTGTACAGGGTTTTTGGCAATCACGGTTTGCAATGCACCATACAAAATAATGGCGGCAAACAGGTAAAATAAAATAAGTTGGAAAGTCATAATTTGCTTTCTATTTCTATTTAAACTTGTGTTTTGGCTACGTCAAAACTGCGTTTTCAGGCAGCCTGAATAATAAATTCAACGGCTTTTTGCACATGAATTTCTGTGCTATCCAATAACGGAACGGGCGTATCATCTTGTTGAACCAACAAACCAATTTCCGTACAACCCAAAATAATGGCTTGTGCGCCTTGTTCGGCTAAATGCGTTATGATTTGCAAATAAAATTGTTTGCTTTCGGGGCGAATAATGCCAACACATAATTCATCAAAAATAATCCGATGAATTTCCGCTTGTTCTACGTCATTAGGTACAAGCGTGTGTATGCCACGCTCACGCAAACCTTCTTTATAAAACGTATCTTGCATGGTAAACCGCGTACCCAGCAATCCAACCGTATGAAATTCTTGATTTTTGGCGGTTTCTGCCACCGCATCTAAAATATGTAAAAACGGGATACGAACAGCCGTTTCTATGGGTTGCGCCACTTTGTGCATGGTATTGGTTGCCAATAATATGGCTTGTGCGCCCGCATTTTCTAGGATACGCGCTGTATTGGCTAAAATTTGCCCCGCTTTTTCCCAATCGCCATTTTTTTGACAATCCACAATTTCTTGAAATTCTACGCTATACAACAATAAAGGCGCACTATGATTACTACCCATTTGTTGATTGATTTGGCGATTAATTTGCAAGTAATAAGTAGCTGTACTTTCAGGCGACATACCACCAATAATCCCAAGCGTTTTCATACATTTTCTTTCTTTCAGGCAGCCTGAAAATCAACGATACGGCGCGTCAGCGGCTTTGCGTTTAGCGATTTCGTCTTCGTATTTATCGCCAATCGCGAGCAAAATGGGTTTGGTCATGTGCAAATCGCCACGTTTTTCGCCGTGGTATTCAAAGATGTGGGTTTCCACAATCGCGTCCACAGGGCAAGCTTCTTCGCAAAATCCGCAGAAAATACATTTGGTTAAATCAATATCGTAGCGCGTGGTACGGCGTGTGCCGTCTTCGCGTTGTTCGCTTTCAATATTAATTGCCATGGCGGGACACACGGCTTCGCACAATTTGCACGCGATACAGCGTTCTTCGCCATTGGGATAACGGCGTTGGGCGTGAAGTCCGCGAAAACGCACGGATTGGGGCGTTTTTTCTTCGGGGAAATAAATCGTGTCTTTACGCGCGAAAAAGTTTTTGAGCGTTACGCCCATGCCTTTGACGAGTTCGCCAAGCAGAAAGGTTTTTACAAAATTAGCCATATAAATACACCCTACTCTTTTGGTGTGGATTGTTTTTTTAATTGAAATTTAGGTTTCAGGCTGCCTGAAATTTATTCTTTACTTCCACAAACTCAACGGCGATGCCATCCAAGCTGCCAATACCGCAATGCAAATAAAACCAATCGGAATCAAAATTTTCCAGCCCAAACGCATAATTTGGTCGTAGCGGTAACGTGGGAAAGTGGCGCGAATCCACAAATAGCCGTACAGCACAAACGCCATTTTCGCAAACATCCAAAACGCGCTTGACGCACCCAAAATGCCCCAACTTTGTGGGAATGGCGACAACCAACCACCCAAGAACATAATTGCCGTTAAAGCCGCCACCAAAATCATGAAAATATATTCAGCTAGGAAAAACAGCGCAAATGCAAAACCCGAATATTCCACATGGAAACCCGCCACAATTTCGCT
>JBHARQ010000246.1:0-7001 GCA_041831015.1 Simonsiella sp.
CCCCCACCCTAGCCCTCCCCCGCCAGCGGGAGAGGGGACAAATTTGTGGCAATTTATCATATCGTGTTATCAAAAAAGCAGCCGCAGTAGGTCGGGCATTGATACCCAGCATCTTTTCTACGAAGAACGCACCGTTGCGCACCACTCACCTAAAAGCGTGGGTGCGGCGGCAAGACGCCGCGTTCTGGCAAATATTCAGCTAACCTTTCAAAATATTGTGTACTGAAAAAGCAGCCTGAAATTTAATTCTGTATCAAAATCAATAATTTTTCGTAATCTTGACCCAATTCAGGCTCATCAATTCGCAATTTGGCAATGGTTTTCACGGCGTGCATCACGGTGGTGTGGTCGCGCCCACCAAACGCATCGCCAATCGCTGGCAAGCTTAAATTGGTTAATTCTTTTGCCAATGCCATCGCCATTTGGCGCGGACGGGCGATGTTGCGCGTGCGTTTTTTGCCCAACAAATCGCTCATGCGAATGTGATGGTAATCCGCCACCGCTTTCATAATCAATTCAATGGTAATCGGTTTGTAATTGCTGGCGACAATATCTTGCAGCGCATCGGTCGCCAAATCAATGTCAATCGTGGTGCGCTTTTCAAAACGGCAACGCGCCAACACGCGATTGAGTGCGCCTTCCAATTCGCGCACATTTTGTTTCACATTTTGGGCGATAAATAGGGCGGCATCTTCCAATAATGCAATGCCAGCCGCTTCGGCTTTGCGCTCCAAAATGTCAATACGCATTTCCAATTCGGGCGGTTCAAGTTTAATCGTCATGCCCCATGAAAAGCGCGAAATCAGGCGTTTTTCCATGTTTTCCAAGCTGCTGGGCAGTTGGTCGCAAGTCAAAATAATTTGTTGATTGCGTGAATGGAAATGTTCAAACAGGAAGAAAAATTCTTCCATGGTTCGGTCTTTACCTTGAATAAATTGAATATCGTCAATAATCAATAAGTTGTAATGCAAATATTGTTGCTTGAACGTGTCCCATGTTTTGTTTCGCACGGTCGCCATAAAGGTTTTCAGGTATTCGTCCGAGTGCATATAACGCACACGCGCTTTGGGATTGAGTTTCAACAATTCATTGCCAATCGCTTGCACCAAGTGGGTTTTACCCAAACCCGTGCTGCCGTACACGAAAAACGGGTTGTACATGCTGTCCCCCGGTTTTTCGGCAATACTTTTGGCTACTGCCGCCGCCAAGTGGTTGCCTTTACCTTCCACCAGCGTGTCAAAGGTGTATTCGGGCGATAAATTGGTTTGTGTGTGGCGCAATTCGGCTTCTTCTTTGGCTTTGGCGGCTTCAATCGCGGAGGTTTTGCTGGACGATGCGGCTGGAGATTCATCGTGCGTTTTTTTACTGGGACGCAGATTATTCATGCGTTCTGCCAAAATGTCTTGCGCGGTGGTTTTGCGTGGATTTTTTTGGGGTAATTGGGTTTCGGGTAAGGGTTCGGTGGGTACAGTCGCAATGGGGGCTGCCGCATCATCAGGTTCATCAGTTTGATACGGTGGGTTGGGAGAGACGGTGTTCAAATGGTTTGAATCTGCTGCTGCCATTTCATAGTGTGTTCCCACGCCGACTTTGTAGCGCAATTCGGGCGCATTGGGTGCCAGTTCTGCATGAATGGCTGTCAATTTTGCGGCGTATTGGGAACGCAATAAATTGACAGCAAATTGATTTTTCGCGTAAATCACCCACGCGCCATCTTCTTCGCCCACCGTAACGGGGGCGATGGCAAGCTGGAATTGCTGTTCGCTCAATTCATGATGCAAGCGGCGCAAGGTTTGCGCCCAAAAATCGGCTAGGGTCATGGCAGTCTCTTAATGATTATTTTGTTGATTCAATGTGTTAAATCAGGACACAAAATTGAAGTCAATAGATTATTTCATTATAGCCGAAAACCTCATTATCGTGTGGATAAGATGGTCAAAACACCACAAAAAAATGTGGATAAGTGGGCTAATATCAATGTTATCCACACAAAATTAAGCTGGCTATTGAGATTATTTTTTAATGAAAATGAAATCATTAAAAACTTACCCACAAATTTGATTTGCTTTAATTACGATTAACACTTTCAGGCTGCCTGCAGATGAAATTTCCGCTACAATCCGCTTTTTATCCATCATTTTTCATCATGCCCACACGCCGTCAATTTCTCACTCAATCTGCTACGTTGGCTGCTGCCATCGGCACATCATGGTTGGGTTATCGCTATTTGAATCGTTTGCCGACTGTGAATGTGAATTACGCGGGTTTGCCGTTGGGGCATTTGCTGCGTGATGGCGCGTTGCCCATGCAAGCGCATCGGCAAGCACAATGCAACGTGTTGATTTTAGGAAGTGGCGCGGCGGCTTTAACCGCTGCATGGCAATTAAGCAAATTAGGACAACGCGATGTTTTCATGGCAGAAGGCTTTGAACGACACGGCAATCAAGCGGCGTACACCGTTTCAGGCAGCCTGAACAGTCCCACAGGCGCACACTATTTGGCGCAACCTTCACGCGAAAGCCGAGACGTGAGAGATTTATTGTGCGATTTAAACATTTTGCAGTATGAAACACCCGATGGCGTAATGACTTTTTCCGAAACCGATTTGGTTCATGCGCCCGATGAACGCGTGTTTTATCAAAACGAATGGCATGACGGTTTACAAATCCAAGACGATGACAGCAAACGATTTTTCCAATTCATCAACCAAATCAAACACGCCTACGGCAGCGATGGACGCAAACTGTTTGCCATTCCCATTGCTCTGTCTTCACAAGACCCTACTTGGCGACGACTAGACCAAATCACATTCGCACAATGGCTCAAATCTCAACATTTTCAATCGCCAAATTTATTATGGTATTTGGATTACGCCTGCCGCGATGATTACGGACAAGGCATTGAACAAGTCTCCGCATTTGCAGGATTACACTATTTTGCCGCGCGTGGCAGCGATGATGCGGCGGTGCTGACATGGTCGAATGGCTTAAACCACATTGCCGAAAAAACCAGACAATTCATCAATATGAATACGTTAGACAGGCTGCCTGAAACCGCCCATTGGCAATTTAACCAACCCACCAGTTGCGCCGCGTCTGCCCTCAAAATCACGGAACAGAATGACCGCGTTGAAGTCCTGCTGCGACACAATCACACAGGCGAAGTGGTCAATGTTTCCGCCCAATACGTGATTTGCGCCATGCCCCTGATGGTTGCCACTCGCATCATAGACCGCGCCGCGCAATACGGCTTAACCGCCACCGAATTACCCGAATACGCCCCATGGTTGGTCAGCAATTTTGTGCTACATCGCTTTCCAAATGAGCCTAAAAATACCGAATTAGCATGGGATAATGTCGTGTACGGTTCACGCGGATTGGGCTATGTCGTGGCAACCCACCAACACATCCACGTTGCCAAACCCGACATCACCGCCTACACCGCCTACACCGCGCTCAACCACGACACGCCGCAAAATATGCGAAAATGGCTGCTAACCGCCACGCCGCACGACTTGCTCGCTATCGCTGCCCAAGACTTATTAACCGTGTACGGCAAAACCTTTTGGCAATGCGTGTCCCATGTGGACATCACCGTCCGCGCCCACGCCATGTCCGTGCCGAAAGTGGGCTATTTATCGCAACCCATGCTGTTGAAATTACGGCAACATCATTCACGATTACTGTTTGCACACAGCGATTTAAGCGGCTATTCGGTATTTGAAGAAGCCGCTTATTGGGGCGCGGAAGCGGCACGAAAAATCGTTCAGGCTGCCTGAAAACATTTGACTTCACCCCAACCATAATCATCACTCGCCAGAACGCGGCGTCTTGCCGCCGCACCCACGCTTTAGGCTGGTGGCACGGAACGTTGCGTTCTCCGTAGCATGAATAAAAAATCCACCATTTAATTGATTTTATTAAAAATATCAAATAACATCTACATTCACACATTAAAACCATTTTTCACAAAGGACACTCGCATGGACTTACACGACATCAGACAAGATTACAGCAAAGAAGAATTATCTCCCGAACATTGCGCCACCCACCCCATTGTGCAATTTGAAAAATGGCTGCAAGAAGCAATGTTGGCGCAACTGCCCGAACCCACCGCTATGAACGTTGCCAGTGTGGATGCCAACGGTCGCCCCAGCAGCCGCATGGTGTTGTTGAAGGAAGTGAGTACCGATGGTTTTGTATTCTTTAGCAATTATTTCAGCCGCAAAGGTCGGGCATTGGAAGCCAATCCATTTGCTGCGCTTACTTTTTTCTGGGCAGAATTGGAGCGGCAAGTGCGTATAGAAGGACGTGTTTTCAGGCTGCCTGAAGCGGAATCTGACGCGTATTTCGCCAGCCGCCCTTACACCAGCCGCGTAGGGGCTTGGGCAAGCAATCAAAGCGAAGTGATTGAGAGTAAAACGGTGTTGGTAACACGCGCGGCGATGTTTGGGGCAAAACATCCGTTTCAAGTGCCACGTCCGCCGCATTGGGGCGGCTATATTGTGCAACCCGATTGTGTGGAATTTTGGCAAGGTCGTCCCAGCCGTTTGCATGACCGTGTGCGCTATCGTTTGGAGCAAGATGTGTGGATTCGGGAGCGGCTTGCCCCTTGATGGTTTGGAGCAAATGGTTCCGTGCCACGAGCCTAAAGCGTGGGTGCGGCGGCAAGACGCCGCGTTCTGGCAATTTCAGGCTGCCTGAAAATGTTAAAATGGGTTAAAATGTTTGTTTTAATGCTTTCAGGCTGCCTGAAATTTCTTTTAATAATGTAAGGAATGATTTTATGAATGCTGTGATTATCGGCGTATCGGTCATGCTATTGTTATCGGTATTCCGTATTAATGTGGTGTTGAGTTTGATTATTGGCGCATTTGCAGGCGGTTTGGCGGCTGGTTTGCCCGTGGCAGATTTCAAACCCGAAGGCGCAACGGAAGCCACCAAAGGCATCATGACTTATTTCCAAGTGGGTTTGGAAAAAGGGGCATCAACGGCTTTGTCTTATGCTGTATTGGGCGCGTTTGCGACTGCCATCATGCATTCGGGTTTGCCACAACAGGTAACAGGCGCGATTGTACGAAAAATGCAGCATGACCATGCCAGTGGCTTACAGAAAGTCAAATGGATTTTGCTGATGGGTTTATTGGCAATGGGTATTATGAGCCAAAATATTGTGCCGATTCACATTGCCTTTATTCCCATGATTGTGCCGTCTTTATTGTTGGTATTTAATAAATTGGCGATTGACCGCCGTTTGTTGTCGTGCATTATGACGTTTGGTTTGGTAACCACTTACATGTTTTTACCGTATGGTTTTGGCGAAATTTTCTTGGAAAAAATCATGCTGGGCAACATCAAACAAGCAGGCATGGACGTGAGCGGCATCAATGTTATGGCAGCGATGGCCATTCCTGCTTTGGGCATGGTGTTTGGTTTGGTGTGGGCATTTTGGCATTATCGCAAACCACGTCATTATGAAAACAAAGACATTGACGTTTCCAACCAAAACGCGGCGGCATTACAACCCGAAATCTCATCTTACCGTAGTGGCGTGGCGGTGTTGGCAATTTTAGTGTGTTTTGCCACCCAATTAATTTTTGATAATGCCCTCTTATTGGGCGCGATGCTTGGTTTTGTCGTATTCATGATGCTGGGCGTGGTGCGCCGCAAAGATGCAGACGATGTGTTCAATTCAGGCATTCGCATGATGGCAATGATTGGCATGATTATGATTGCTGCCCAAGGCTTTGCCGAAGTTATGAAAGCCACAGGCGCGATTCAACCATTGGTGGACGGCAGCCTGAAACTCTTTGGCGGCAGCAAAGGCATGGCGGCGTTTGCCATGTTGCTGGTAGGATTATTGGTTACGATGGGGATTGGTAGCTCATTCTCTACCTTACCGATTATTGTGGCGATTTATGTACCGTTGTGTATGCAGCTTGGCTTTTCGCCGTTGGCAACGGTGGCGATTATTGGTACGGCGGGTGCGTTGGGCGATGCAGGTTCGCCAGCGTCCGATTCCACATTAGGGCCCACTATGGGTTTGAACGTGGACGGACAACACGACCACATGAAAGACAGCGTGATTCCCACCTTTATTCACTACAACATTCCCCTGTTTGTATTTGGTTGGATTGCCGCGATGGTGTTATAACCTTTTCAGGCAGCCTGAACACACAGCGAAATGAAAACCAACCCATTCATTTCCAAAACCAAATAGCAGTCCATTTTGCCGTAAACGCGGCGTCTTGCCGCCGCACCCACGCTGCGCCCGTAGTCATGATGAGTGGCACGAATCCGCGTGGCGTGAGCGCGGCACACCAAGCAGCCTTTGAGTACACAACAAAAAATGGAGCGGCGACGGCTCGTCGCCATATTTAAAATACACCAAATATTTTATTTTTTGAAATTCAAATAATGGGCGACGAGCCGTCGCCGCTCCATGTGGTGTGAATTAAATTTTGTCGTGTACTGAAAGGCAGCCCGAAAATCAAAAAAACAAAGAAAACATGAACGAATCAGAACATTTAGAAAACCGCATAACCGAGCTAGAAATCCGCATCGCCTTTCAAGACGACCTACTCGCCCATTTAAACGACACCATCGCCCAAATGCGCGAAACCTTGGATTTACAACAAGCCCAACTACGGCTGCTCTACAACAAACTACAGCAACAACAAAGCGATGACCCAGCCCAGCCCTACAGCTTGGCAGACGAAGTGCCACCGCATTATTAAACCAAAAAACACCTATGACGATGAAATCATAGGTGTTTTAGTTTTACTTAAGAGATGATTACACTTCCTCTGATACAATTTCAATATAAGAGCCTTTTCTCGTAAATGTGCCTGAATCACATTCATCGCTACCCGCAACGCAAGCCGCCACTTCAACTTGATTTTTACCTTTCCATGTTACTGAAAACTCAATGGATTGGTCTTTAGAATTAACGGTCGTATTGACATTGCTTGATGGTAATTGTTTGTATTTTTTTGGAATTAA
>JBHARQ010000247.1:0-4089 GCA_041831015.1 Simonsiella sp.
AGACATCAATCAGTGGAGCGATATTGATATTCAACAGGTGGTCAATAAACTGAATTTACGACCGCGTAAATGTTTAGGTTGGAAAACACCTTATGAAGTTTACTTCAAAAAATCGTTGCACTTGGTTTGACAATTCAAGGCATAAATCAAGAAACGCGGCGTCTTGCCGCCGCACCCACGCTTTTGGGTGGTGGCACGAAACGTTCGGCTGCCATCATTCAAGGCGTGGGTGCGGGGGGAAGACGCCGCGTTCCGTCAATGATTCCAATTAATGATGATTACAACACCGATTTCACGGTATTCACGACATTTTCAGTTGTAAAACCAAATGCTTGGAACAACACATCAGCAGGTGCAGATTCACCAAAGCGGTCTAAACCAACTACCGCGCCATTCAAGCCAACGTATTTGTACCAGCCGTCTGTTACGCCTGCTTCTACTGCCACACGCGGCAAGTTTTCAGGCAGCACGCTGGCTTTGTACGCTGCGTCTTGGCGGTCAAACACATTGGTTGATGGCATAGACACCACGTTTACCGCAATACCTTGTTCTGCCAATGCTTTTTGTGCGTTCAATGCCAATTCCACTTCTGAACCTGTGGCGATAATCACGGCTTTGGCGTTGTCTGCCGCGCTAATCACATAGCCGCCGCGTTTGATGTTGGCTAATTGCTGTTCGCTACGCGCCACATACGGCAAGTTTTGGCGGCTGAAAATCAGGCTGCTTGGGTGGTCGGTGGCTTTCACGGCTTCCGCCCACGCAATCAGGCTTTCGGCGGTGTCGCATGGACGCCATACGTCCATATTCGGGATTAAGCGCAAAGTGGCGGTTTGTTCAACTGGCTGGTGGGTAGGTCCATCTTCGCCCAAACCAATGCTGTCGTGCGTGAACACAAACACGGGGTTGATTTTCATCAATGCCGCCATACGCAAGGCATTACGCGCGTATTCGCTGAACATCAGGAAGGTTGCGCCAAACGGTTTCACGCCGCCGTGTAACGCCATGCCGTTCATGATTGCTGCCATACCAAATTCGCGTACGCCATAGTGAACGTAGTTGCCGCCTTGATGGGGTTTGATGGACACGCTGTTTGACCAATCGGTTAAATTAGACGGCGTCAAATCGGCTGAACCGCCCACCAATTCAGGCAGCACTTGTGCCAAAATTTCAATGCTGTTTTGGCTGGCTTTGCGTGTGGCGATTTTTTCGGCTTTGGCAGCGATTTCGGTCAAGGCAGCCTGAATGTGTGCATCAAAGTTTTCAGGCAGCGTGCCGTTGGTGCGGCGTGTGAATTCGGCTGCTTTTTCGGGGAATTTGGCGGTGTATTCGGCAAACAAGGCGTTCCATTCGTTTTCCAATTTCTCGCCTTTTTCTTTGGCGTTCCATTGGTCGTAGATGTCTTGTGGCACAACAAATGGCGCGTGTTCCCAACCCAAATGGGCGCGTGTGGCAGCGATTTCGTCTGCGCCAAGTGGTGCGCCGTGGGTTTTGTGGCTGCCTTCTTTGTTGGCTGCGCCTTTGCCGATTAAGGTTTTGCAGCAGATGATAGACGGTTTGCCTGTTTCATCTTTGGCAGCCTGAATGGCAGCGCGGATTTCGTCTGGATTGTGTCCGTCCACATTCGGTACAACGTGCCAGCCGTAGCTTTCAAAACGCGCGGGGATATTTTCGGTAAACCAGCCATCGACTTTGCCGTCAATAGAAATATTGTTGTCATCATACAAAACAATCAGTTTGCCCAAGCCTAATGTGCCTGCCAACGAAGCGGCTTCGTGTGATACGCCTTCCATTAAGCAGCCATCGCCCAAGAAAACGTAGGTGTGATGATTAACAATGTTTAAGCCGTCTTGATTGAATTCGCTTGCCAAGATTTTTTCTGCCAACGCCATGCCGACCGCATTGGCAATGCCTTGACCGAGTGGGCCTGTGGTGGTTTCAACACCGTCTGCGTAGCCGTATTCGGGGTGTCCTGCGGTTTTGCTGTGGAATTGGCGGAAGTTGCGCAAATCATCGGTGGTCAAATTGTAGCCGCTCAAATGCAATACGCTGTACAACAACGCAGACGCATGACCGTTTGATAACACAAAGCGGTCGCGGTTGGGGAATTTGGGGTTGTTGGGGTTGTGTTGCAAAAATTCGCGCCACAACACGTCTGCCATGTCTGCCATGCCCATGGGCGCACCGGGGTGTCCAGAGTTGGCTTGTTGCACCATGTCCATAGACAGGAAGCGGATGGCGTTGGCGGTTGGATTGATTGCCATTGTGAAGTCCTTTGATTTAAGGGTTGATAAATTTTCGGGTAGAATTATGGCAGTTTTGCCATTAGCTTACAACACAAACGCTGCCTAAAAGTAGATTTCAGGCAGCGTGTTTCCATTATTTTAATTCATCCAAACCTTCTTTTGCCAATTTGACAATTTCTTGATTGGTGGTTTGCTGGACGGCGGCGGTGTACCATTTTTTGGCGGCTTGTAAATCTTGTGGTGTGCCTTCGCCGTCATGATACATGGTGGCGATAATGTATTGTGCTTCCGCAAAGCCTTGTTCTGCCATCGGTAAGATTTTTTGGAAGGCGGTTTGTGCTTGGTTGTTTTTCAGCGCTTCGCCCGCTTCTTTCATGGTAACGCGATAGTGGTGTACGGCTTCTTCGGATGTGGGTGGTGCAGCGTGCGCGGTTGGTGCGAATAATAAGGCGGCAGCGCAAATCGCTGGTAATATTTTGTTTTTCATGGAAATTCTTTCGTTTTTTTTGAAATTCAGGCAGCCTGAAATGGGGACGCGATTTGATTCGTGCCACGGGTTTTAAGCGTGGGTGCGGCGGCAAGACGCCGCGTTCTAGTCATTCATAATTGAAATAGTACCGCGTTGCCAGCTCCCTTATGTACTATTCGTACACGGCGGTCGCTGTCGCCTTGTCCTATTTCAATTCTGAATGACTATATTTTCAGGCTGCCTGATGATTTACGCCGCTTTTGCCGCTTCAATTTGGCTAACAAAGCGGTCAAACAATTCGCTCAAATCATGCGGGCCGGGGCTGGCTTCAGGGTGTCCTTGGAAGCTAAACGCGGCTTGATTGGTCAATTCAATTCCCTGCACCGTGCCATCAAACAATGAACGATGGGTTACGCGCACATGTTCGGGCAATGACGATTCATCTACTTGGAAACCATGGTTTTGGCTGGTAATCATCACTTTGCCATTGTCCACGTTTTGCACGGGGTGGTTTGCGCCGTGATGTCCGAATGGCATTTTGCTGGTTTTCGCGCCTGTCGCCAAACCCAACAGTTGATGCCCCAAACAGATACCAAACACAGGCTTTTTGGTTGCCAAAATATCACGAATCGCTTGAATAGCGTAATCGCAAGGCTCTGGGTCGCCCGGCCCATTAGACAAAAACACGCCGTCTGGATTGCTTGCCAACACTTCCGCCGCAGGCGTTTGTGCAGGATACACAGTTAAGCGACAACCGCGTTGTGCCAACATTCGCAAAATATTCGTTTTCACGCCAAAATCATACACCGCAACGTGGTAACGCGTTTCAGGCTGCCTGAAACCTTCGCCCAACGCCCATTCACCTTCCGTCCACTCATACGCTTGCGTACAAGTCACCTCTTTTGCCAAATCCTTGCCCACCATGCTGCCAAACGCCGCAATCAACTGTTGCGCTTGCTCAATCGTCGCATGGTCGCCTGTTAAAATTGCGCCTGCTTGTGCGCCCTTATCGCGCAAAATACGCGTCAAACGGCGCGTATCAATATCCGCAATCGCCACAATCTCATGACGAATCAAATAATCCTGCAAACTTTCTTCCGCGCGGAAATTACTGTGCAACAACGGCAAATCACGAATAATCAAACCAGCAGCCACAATCTTTTTGCCTTCCACATCTTCACCGTTTGCGCCCGTGTTGCCGATGTGCGGATAAGTCAAAGTCACAATCTGCTTGGCATAAGACGGGTCGGTCAGGATTTCCTGATAGCCTGTGATGGCGGTATTAAACACCACTTCGCCAGAAGTTGCGCCGTTGTAACCAACTGAAACGCCATGAAAAACACTGCCATCGGCAAGCACAAGTAAAGCGGGAATAGA
>JBHARQ010000248.1:0-5133 GCA_041831015.1 Simonsiella sp.
TGAAAATGATAAAAGCCCTGAATAAATCAGGGCTAGGTGTGGGTTCGCAGGCTCGCTAGGGGCGCAGGAACGCGTTTTTCACACACAGGCGCATTATGCCATATGATTTGTGCCGTTGGCATAGTAGCACTTCCATGCAATAGGGCGCATTTGTTAAGCGCATTCAGCGTTTCCCCGACCACCTGCTTATCAAAAGTGCCAATCCCGAATACGCCCCGTTCAAAATCACCACCACCGAAGACAACGACCAGAACATCGCCATCATTGGCAAAGTTGTCTGGTTAGGTCGCAAAATTTAAACGCGGTTTAATAGGGTGTTAAAACCCGATTAAACCGCGCTAAAAATTGCCAGAAAACCGATAGCTTCCTGCTAAAAAATTACTCGTTTTTGATAATTTTCGCGCAAAAGCTGTTGCAACTCGCTGGCGCAAAAAAATCGGCTGCAATCCCCATGTGTCAAAGGGTGCAGCCGAATCAGCCAACGTACATCAGTGGTGCAATATCTATCACTACCCCACAATATTATTCAAATCAATATTGTTTTTAAATTTTAAAAAATAATAAAATAAAAGGGTTAAATGCTTCAGGCAGCCTGAAATCACATATTTTCCCATCGTTTATACTGATAAAGCATACAAAATAATATTGCTTATAACACCATAATCGTGAATAATATAGTTTGCGTTGTTACAAAACCTTATCAACGTAGAAAAAGCGCATCAGTCCCTAGGGGCTGATGACAATTCGTTTTGTACCTTGATTTTGTCAGCAAAAACGACCAATTCAAGGAAAAAGTGCGAATCAGGTTGAACACCTGATAAGTATTTTTAACGCGGAAGTGGGCGATTTTTGATGCAAAAGCAAGTGCAAAATGAAATGTCATTAGCCCCTACAATGGCTGCGCTTTATATTTTTGTTTTCATACATTCATTAGGAAGAATTATGTCTAACGATATTCAAGATAACCGTTTTAAAAATTTTGAAAAGCTCATTCGTGAAGCAGGTGGTGTGTCTAAATTAGCCAAACAATGTGGCTATGATAAACCAGCCTATCTGTATCAAGTGCGTTCCAAAACCGTTAAACCCAATGGTACAACTCTGAAAATTGGTAACCGTATGGCTGCCAAATTGGAAAAAGGGATGAATAAACCAGCAGGTTGGATGGATTTTGACCACGATAATGGTCAATTTATGCCGATGGTACAACACTATGCGTTACCACAATCAGGTTCTGCTGCTAATTCCATTCAAACGGTAACGTTGGCATGGACAGGTGCATCGGGTATGCCATACGGTTTGCGTTTGCTGGAAGTGTTGTTGCAAGCAGGCAAAAATGTATGGTTGGTGTATTCTCAAGCCGCACAAGTTGTTGCAGCACAAGAGATGGCGTTGAATTTGCCAACTACGCCTGCCGAAGCGCAAAAAATGTTGTGTGACCGCTATCAAGTTTCACCACAACAATTGCGTGTATTTGGACGTGAAGAGTGGTTCGCGCCGATTGCATCAGGCAATAGTGTTGCCGATGCGATGGTGATTTGCCCAGCCAGCATGGGTACCATTGCAGCGATTGCACATGGTTTGTCAGATAATTTGATTGAACGTGCTGCAGATGTGTCTATTAAAGAACGCCGTCCTGTGGTAATTGTGCCACGCGAAACGCCATTGTCTGCCATTCATTTGGAAAATATGTTGAAATTAACTCAAAATGGTTGCGTGATTTTGCCACCTGCGGCTGGTTTCTATCACCATCCTAAAACAGTTGATGATATGGTGAATTTTGTGGTTGCGCGTATTTTAGACCAGCTACACATTCCTCATGCCCTGTTGCCCAAATGGGGTGAATAAGTGGAGGGCTTGTATGAATTGATTCGGCTGTTGCTGCGTTTTGTGCAATGGCTATTGGATTTGTTTCAATAAAAAATTTTTCAGGCTGCCTGAAAAAAAATGCTTGACAAATCCAAAATCAATGCAGTATATTATGCCCATTCTATCTTTTCCTTTTTATATTAGGTGAATCCGATGAAACACATTCACGCACATTCGTATTGGTGGTATCGCATCTTGGTGCGGTACGATTTTGTGTGCGCGTAAACTTCATCTGGGTTTAGCCATTTCATACCGCCCCAAATTCCATTTGTGGCGGTTTTTCTTTTTAATTTTGTGATTGTATTCCGCCACAATGGTTCATCCAATAAACATGAATGAATTAAATAGAGGAGTACTCACATGAACACATTGCCCCACATCTCATCTCATATTATCCATCCTACTTTGCGTAGCTGCTGCTTGATGACCGATGGAAACAGCCATCGCCCTGATTTATTACAAAAATTTTGTCATCACGCTGATTTAATTAGCGAAGCCATGCTGCCTGAAATTCGCACCATTGCCACATTAATTGCCACGCAACGCCACGATTTCAATCAACCCAGTCCCACAGAATTTACGGATGAAGCAGATTGGTTTGCTGCACGCATTTTATTATTAAATGTTCGCGTATTTCATTTAGAAATCAGTAAATTAGCGATGTTAAAATTAGCCAATCAACGCGCTGCACAGTTTGCCAAACAACATGGTTTGCCTTTTCAGGCTGCCTGCATTCGTGCGAGTTTGCACACCAGTCGTCCAGCCAATATGTTATTGATGGAATGTGATTTATCAGGCAAAGCGCATCGTCATTTTGTGGCAAATACGTTGGCAATCAAACCACAGTTGTGTCAAATTTTAGGTAAATTACGTTAAATTTTCCCACTGGTTGCCAAACTGCGGTATAGTGGTTCACATAACAAACACGAGGGAATGTAAATCATGAAAAAACGCTTAAACACAACCATCACTGTTTTATTCACCACATTGGCTTTGGGCATGACAGGCAGCGCATTTGCCAAAGATGCCGACCCTAATATTGCCAGTAATGATACCAATCTATCTGCTGAATTGACGCTAAATATTGCCAAAACGGCTATGGCTATGGGTGTCAAAGAGCCTTTGAAGTTAACGAAAGAGGGCAGCAATGCGAAAGTGTCAGGTGGCAGCGCAACGGTATGTACGGTTAAATTATCAGCCGATGCAGCACCTAAAATGCTGGGAATTTCTTGCAAATGATGAGTTTATCTTTGCAAAACGGACATAATTGAATGTAGGGGCGGATTTTATATCCGCCCTGATTTTTTAATGATTGAAAATAATAGAATTTTGATAGCCAAAGGGTGGATATGAAATCTGTCCCTACGAAAGGGTTTTGCAAAGGTTTTATATATTTGATTCTGTCTATTTCATCGCCTGTTCAATCGCCAACAAGGCATCCAACGCGCCCATCGGCAAGGCAATATTCTGATTGCCCATAACCTGCGGTTCATCAGGATTGATGCGAATGAGGGGCGCATTTAACCATCTTGCCGTGTGTTCCGAAAATAAGCGCACCGATGGCACCGCCGTGCCTGCACCCAGTTCAATGATGACCACATTGCCAGCATGGTAAAGCCATTGTTCTAATTGCTGTTCTTGTTGTCGGGTACGATGCGATAGCCATTGACCATCACTAAACATCAAAATATTGGGACGCGCAATCTCCTGACATTTTGGGCAAATAGGGGGCGCATTTTCTAATTCACATAATTGTTCATTCACTTGCGGTACAAATTCATTCGCTGACCAAATATCATGATGGCATGGCTGACTGCATTGCAAATAATGAATGCTGCCATGACATTCCAAAACACGATGTTCGGCAAAACCTGCTTTTTGGAATTGCCCATCTACATTACTGGTAAATACAAATGCGCCATGTGGTTTCTGGTCTGCCCATTGTTTGAGCAAATGAAAACCTTGATGCGCCACCACATTCCGATACGCATTGAGCCGCCAACCATAAAATCCCCATGCTAATTTTGGGTTATCGTGAAATAATTCGGGCGTTGCCATATCTACAAAACGTTTGCCCAAATGTGCCAAAGGCGGAAAAGCACGCCAAAAGCCATTTTGACCACGAAAATCAGGTAAACCCGAATCAATGCCCATACCTGCGCCTGCGGTAATCAGTAAGGCATCGGCTTGTTGAATCAGTTGAGCGGATTGTTGGATTAAGGTAGATTGCGTCATTTTGTCATTCCTTTATTTTATGAATAATATGGATTATAAACTGGAATGGCGGAATTTGAATAATATACATTTTATAACATTCAGGCAGCCTGTTTGCTATCGACTAGAACTTCAGACGGTTCACCAATGATTTGACGATAACTCACATAAACCACCAACACCAAGAAAATCACCCCCACCCCCACCGCCAAACCCGATAATGCCAAAGTGGTATAAGAAGCATGATAAATCCATGGTTCTACCCATTTCCAATCCACCATAATTAACAATAAATATCCAACTGACAACCAAAACAAAGATAACGTCAAGAAACGACGCATGAAAATTCGCAAACTATCATAAATGGCTCTCCATGGTTTCTTATCAGCAAACACCACCAAAGCTGGTGTGAACCACATGATTGCAAATGGCATCAACATAAAAACCATTAAAAGAAAGGTAAAATAAGGGTCGTAGCGTTCTATTGAGTCAAACCCCAATATCACCAATACAATTACCAATATTTTCAATACCATATTGATGGTTATACCAAATAAAAGAAAAACGGTCATGGTGATGAAGAAACTGTATATAGACGACATCACTAAATCACGGAATTGGCTATAAATTCCTGCAAACAGTTGATAAATGAAAAAATGACCCTTTTTATCAAGCGATTGAGCCGATACAAGCAATCCACCCAACAGCAGAAAACCCCATATCCACGCAAAAAATAATCCCACAAAAACACGCATTTCAGATGATGGTTGAAAGAAACGTTCTGCCAAAAAATTCCATGCAAAATAAGCCACTAAAATCATTGCCACCAAACAAATTGCCATAATTGCCCATTTAATTGGACTTTTTATCAACAGCCGTCCAGCTTCCACCAGCCACAGCAAACCTGTGTAACATTTGGTTTTATGAATTGTTAAATTTGCCATCATGAATTATCCTGAATTCAAAAATTAGCCATTCAAATCTTTTTTATTCACATGGCGTTCTGAAAATACTGATATGGATACAAATTTCATATTTTCCAGCCTGATAACA
>JBHARQ010000249.1:0-4810 GCA_041831015.1 Simonsiella sp.
AACAAACGCTCAACCTGCCACCCACCCAAAAGCGTGGTGCGCGGCAAGACGCGCGTTCACCGATAAAATACCGAAACGCAAAAATGCTGCCTGTATTGCCGTCCGCTAGGACTTCAGGCAGCATTTTCATATTTAAATCAAACGGCTAACTTTATTTCTCTACGGGAATAATGCCAATTTTCGCTTGCCATTGTTTGGGGGCAATCGCGTGAACCGATTGACCTTTCGTGTCCACCGCCACGGTTACAGGCATGTCTTTCACTTTGAATTCGTAAATCGCTTCCATGCCCAAATCTTCAAACGCCACCACTTTCGCGTCTTCAATCGCTTTGGCAACCAAATATGCCGCGCCGCCTGTCGCCATCAAATACACCGCTTGGTTGTCGGCAATGGCTTCGCAGGCTGCCGCGCCACGTTCGGATTTGCCAATCATGCCGAGCAAACCTGTTTGTTCCAACATTTGGCGCGTGAATTTGTCCATGCGTGTCGCTGTGGTTGGGCCTGCTGGACCGACAACTTCATCGCGCACAGGGTCTACTGGCCCAACGTAGTAAATCATTTTGTTGGTGAAATCTACGGGCAGTTTTTCGCCTTTGTTGAGCATATCTACCATGCGTTTGTGGGCGGCATCGCGTCCTGTGTAAATGGTGCCGTTGAGCAACAACACATCGCCCATTTTCCATTGTGCGACGTCTTCTTTGGTCAAATTGTCCAAATCCACGCGAATGCCGTTGTCGGGGCTATAAGTGATGTCTGGCCAATCTTCTAAACTTGGGGCTTGCAAATTGGCTGCGCCGCTGCCGTCTAATTCAAATTCAACGTGGCGAGTTGCCGCGCAGTTGGGAATCATGGCAACAGGTTTAGACGCGGCATGGGTTGGGTAATCCAAAATTTTCACGTCCAACACGGTGGTCAAACCGCCCAAACCTTGTGCGCCAATGCCCAAAGCGTTCACTTTTTCGTGCAATTCCAAACGCAATTTTTCAGTAGTGGACAATTCCGCACCGCTGGCGGCTTTGTCTTTCAATTCGTGAATGTCAATATGCGACATCAGGCTTTCTTTTGCCATCAACATGGCTTTTTCGGGTGTGCCGCCAATGCCGATACCCAAAATTCCGGGGGGACACCAGCCTGCGCCCATCGTTGGAATGGTTTTAATGACCCAATCCACAATGCTGTCAGACGGATTCAACATCGCCATTTTGGCTTTGTTTTCCGAGCCACCGCCTTTTGCCGCGCAAGTAACGTGAATTTTGTCGCCCGCCACAATTTCCATGTGAACCACGGCTGGGGTGTTGTCTTTGGTGTTGGTGCGTTTGCCTGCTGGGTCTGCCAACACGGAAGCGCGTAACACGTTGTCGGGGTGGGTGTAAGCGCGGCGCACGCCTTCATTGACCATATCTTGCACCGACATTTGCGCGTCCCATTGTACGTTCATGCCAACTTTCAGGAATACGGTGGCAATGCCTGTGTCTTGGCAGATAGGGCGTTTGCCTTCGGCGCACATACGGCTGTTGACCAAGATTTGGGTCATGGCGTCTTTGGCGGCAGGGTTTTCTTCGCGCTGCAAGGCTTCATAGACTGCGTCCACGAAATCTTTGGGGTGGTAGTAGCTGATGAATTGGAACGCATCGGCAATGCTTTTGATGAAATCTTCTTGTTTGATAATGGTCATGGTTGTGTCCTTAAAAATATTGTAATAACAACAAGATAATTTTGAAAAAGAAATGTTCAGGCAGCCTGAAAAACAAATTATACACGTTTCAGGCTGCCTGAAAGTATGTGATTAAATTACATAAATTTGTGGCGATTGTCTTGGGAACACGTTGTTTGCTTGATTAACATCAACTTCCTTGCAGATTTATGCGTCTTAACATTTGCTAACAAATCGGCTATTCGCCCACAAATTCCCATACAAAATAAAAGGATATTAAATGCGAAGAAGTCTTGTTTTATCAAGTAAAAATTCGATTTCAGGCAGCCTGAATATTTTTTGACATCGGTGTCATATCAATCAAATAAATCATTTCGCATTTAATAAAATAAAATCAATTTTCTAAACGCAAATTAACCTAGTTTACAAAAATTTAACCTTTCAGGCAGCCTGAACATTACACTACAAAATATTACACCCCAAATTATCGTAAAATTGCACGATTACACCAAATAATAAACTAGGAACGCAAAATCATGTCAGAAAAATACCAACTTGTGATTGACGGCTTGGCAGTAGAAGCCGACAAAAACAGCACCATTATTCAAGCCTTGGCGCGTTCAGGTCAGGCGATGACCAAAAACGTGGGTTGTATGGGTCAAGGCGTGTGCGGTTCGTGCCGTTGCTTGGTTCGCAAAGAAGGCGAACGCACCGTGTCCACCGCGTTGGCGTGCGAAACCCCGATTGAACAAGGCATGCAAGTCAGCTTTATTGATTATTTCTTGCCCGCACACGTTCATTACTACGATTTGGACAACACAGGCGATGGCTGGAATTGGCTAGACGACACGCAAAAACTCTTCCCTGAAAGCGCGAATTGTCGCCATTGTGGCGGTTGTGATGTGGCTTGCCCGAAAAATTTGGAAGTCCAAAATGGCGTGGCGCAAGTCGTGTCAGGCGAATTCAGCGCGGCAGCCAACACCTTTGACGAATGCGTGATGTGCAATTTGTGTACCTTGGCTTGCCCCGAAAATATCCGCCCGAACCATTTGGGCTTGTACGCGCGCCGCATGACCACCGCACGGACGTTGCGCCCAGTGGACTTAATGCGCCGTTTGCAAGAAATTGAAAGCGGCAAAATGTCGGTAAATATTGATAATTAAAGATTTTATGCTGCCTGAAAATACAAAATGTGCCGTCATTCCCGCGTAGGCGGGAATCCAAGTTTTACATTAAAAAAAACATACATTTGTATCACGCAAAAATGGATTCCCGCCTACGCGGGAATGACGACCGCTTGTTATTTTATTTAACCAATTTTTCAGGCAGCCTGAAAAAAATAAACCCAACATTTTCAAAAAGATAAACCAAAATGACCACACAAAAATACACAGGCATTCCCTACGAAACCGCGTTAGCCAATTTACGCGCCAAAACGCCCGAACTCAACGGCACGCTGCCTGAAAAAGACGAATTACTGAAAAATTTCCACCCCGACTATTCCGAAGGTGCGCGTGTTAAATTGACCGTTGGCGCAAACGCTGGCGATTTCTGCCACCCCGATTTAGCCAAACTCTTAACCGCCAACCCATTGATTGAAGACTATGATTTGGCAGGCGCAGAAAATGTGCATACCGATGTACTTGTGATTGGTGGCGGTGGCGCAGGCGCAGCAGCCGCCCTAACCGCAGCCAAAGACGGCGCAAAAGTCATCATGGCAAACAAATTACGCATTGGCGACAGCAACACCGTGATGGCAGAAGGCGGCATTCAAGCAGCTGTAGGCGCAGACGACAGCTTACAACGCCATTTTGACGACACCTTCAAAGGCGGACACCAAGCCGCTAAAAAAGAACTCGTTGCCCAAATGGTTACAGACGCGCCCAGCGCAATCCGTTGGCTGATTGAATTGGGCATGGATTTTGACGTACAACAAGGCGACAAAAACGGCTATCTCGTTCGCAAAAAAGCAGGCGGCACCACCGCACAACGCATTTTGTGCCACCGCGATTTCACAGGCTTGGAAATGATGAAAGTCTTGCGCGAAGCCGTAGAAATTGAACGCAACATCACCCAATTCAACCGCCACCCAGCCATTGAATTGCTGTCAGACGAACACGGACGTTGCGTAGGCGCGGTGTTGTACGATTTAGAAAACCGCAAACTTGTTACCGTTCACGCCAAAGCCGTGATTTTGGCAACAGGCGGTTCAGGACGCTTACATTTACAAGGTTTCGCCACGTCCAACCACTACGGCGCAACCGCAGACGGCTTGGTCTTGGCATACCGCATGGGCGCGAAATTGTGCGATGTGGACAGCTTCCAATACCACCCCACAGGCGTGGCACACCCACCGCACATGGCGGGCGCGTTGATTTCCGAAGCCACACGTTCCGCAGGCACAAAATTAGTCAATGGCTTGGGCGAACGCTTTGTAGATGAATTACAACCACGCGATGTCGTTGCCGCAGCCATTTTGCGCGAAGTCCGCGAAGGTCGTGGCGTAGAACGCGATGGACAAGTAGGCGTATTCCTAGACACCCCACGCATTATTGCCGAACAACCCGATATTTTGAAACGTTTGGTAACGTTAGGACACGTTGCACACAAATGTGGCGTTCACCCCGAAGACGAGCCGTTAATCATTCACCCGACTTTGCATTACCAAAATGGCGGCATTGAAATCAACGGCAACTGCGAAACAGCCGTACAAGGCTTATACGCGGTGGGCGAAGTGGCAGGTGGCATTCACGGGCGCAACCGTTTAATGGGCAATGCCTTGTTGGACATCATCAGCTTTGGACGCAGAGCAGGCGCGGCGGCAGCGAAAGTGGCACACGCTAATTTGCCATTCAAAGGACGCGGTGGCTTGTCGCACATCTACAATTTCCAACGCGCCATGCAAAAAGCGGGCGTGAAATCGGACATCAAAGCCCCTGTGTTGTACCCCGATTACGGGCAATTTGATTTGAAAGCACACGCTGGCAAATATTGCGTGATTGACAAATAAAGCGTTTCAGGCAGCCTGAAATGATTAAATTTCAACAATCTATTCCCTCCCCTGCTTGCGGGGGAGGATTAGGGTGGGGGCGTAAAAACTTTCAGGCAGCCTGAAAGCAAAATAATCGCCCGAAAAACAGCTTACTTTATATTGCA
>JBHARQ010000250.1:0-3226 GCA_041831015.1 Simonsiella sp.
AAATTTCATTAATAATAAGTCATTAATTTACCGAATAAAATTAAAGCCAGCGTAGCCTGCATGTAGGGTGTGCGCCGCCCTCGGCGCGCACGCGTTGTTTGAGTTTCCACCTGCCGCGAGCGTGGCTTGCGCCACACACCCTACCGCTCACAATACGAACCAACCTGCAAACCCGACAAGGCCGTCTGAAACCCTGCCAAGCAGTTTTTCAGACGGCCTTTTTTCGCCCAGCCAACCTTAACCGGTATTGCGCAAGCCTTGTACCAAGTCATTGATGAGTTAGGTGAACCATTTATAGCAGGTAGACGATGACTAGATCTTTGCGCAGGACGAGCAAGGCTACTGTTGTCGCTAAAAGCCTGTCGATTTGCAATATATTGAGCAGGGCTTGATAGTTTTTAAGATATTCGTCTTTAATCAGAGCGAAGATTTCAATTACACGCTCAGGCGATTCCAGAAATCGTAAATACGATTAGGTGGAGTCGTAACAATACGAATATTTTTCCTATCAATATGTTTTTACGATTATACTACGTTAATCATACCTGATTTTCAATAGTTACCACCCATGCCCGAACTCCCCGAAGTAGAAACCACCCTGCGCGGTATTGCGCCCCATATTCAAAACCAAACCATTGCCCATGCCACCGTGCGCCAGCCCAAATTGCGTTGGGCGGTGCCTGCTGATTTGTCGGAGCGGTTGCAGGGCGAAACCGTGCGCGAATGCACACGCCGTGCCAAATATCTGCTGATTCGTACCGATACGGGCGTGTTGTTGATACATTTGGGTATGTCGGGCAGTTTGCGCGTGTTTCAGGGCGATATTCCTGCGCCCGACAAGCACGACCATGTGGACATTGTGTTTGCCAATGGCACGGTGTTGCGCTATCACGACCCGCGCCGTTTTGGTGCGGTGCTGTGGTTTGCAGGGGTGGCGGAACATCATGAATTGTTGGCAAAATTGGGCGTTGAGCCGTTGTCGGACGCGTTTACGCCCGAATATTTGTTGGACAAATTGCGTGGCAAATCTCGCGCCATTAAGTTGATGTTGATGGACAATGCGGTGGTGGTGGGTGTCGGCAATATTTATGCCAATGAAAGTTTGTTTGAAGCGGGCGTGTTGCCCAATCGGCTGGCAAAGTCGTTAAGTGATGATGAATGCGTGTTGTTGGTCGCGGCAATCAAGCGGATTTTGCAACGTGCGATTGAAACGGGTGGTAGCACTTTGCGCGATTTTGTGAACAGCGATGGTAAAAGTGGCTATTTCCAGCAAGAATACAAAGTGTATGGGCGACAAGGCGAAAGCTGCCTGAAATGTGGTTCAATCATTGAAAAAAGTGTTTTGGGGCAACGGGGGACGTTTTATTGTTCGGTGTGTCAAAAATAGTGGAATGATTCAGGCTGCCTGAAAACAGTAGGTGTGTTTTCAGGCAGTTTTTTCTATTGATTTATGTTAATTATTTGAAACAAAATTTCATATCTTTTGCATATTTTCCCAAATTTGGCGTAAAATCACATCATCTGACTACATGGCACAACATTATGAACGATTTTCTGCATACCAACCGCCCTCTTCCCGAAATTTTAGATGTGCGCCTTGCTGCTGAAACGCGGATTTTTCAAGTGCAAGCAGTAGATTTACGCTTTTCTAATGGCGAAGAGCGCACTTATGAACGGCTCACACCAGCACGTCGTCCATCCGTGATGGTGATGCCGATTGAAAACAATGAATTAATCATGATTCGTGAATACGCTGTCGGCTCGGAACGCTACGAATTAGGCTGCGTCAAAGGCTTGATTGATGCAGACGAAACGCCGATTCAAGCCGCCAACCGTGAATTACAAGAAGAAATCGGTTTGGCAGCGCGTGAATTCACATTATTACGACAACTGTATTCCAGCCCCAGTCATATGTTTGGTTTGATGTCGGTGTTTGTGGCGCGGGATTTGTATCCGTCTGAATTGGTCGGCGATGAGCCAGAGCCTTTGGAAATCGTACGTGTGCCATTATCACAACTTGATGATTTGATTAATGACCTTCATTTTGGCGATGCGCGAACATTAGCGGCTTTGATGCTGTTGCAACGTGTTCAGGCAGCCTGAAAACTTTTCTCTATTAAAACAATCATTCATTCAATATGAAAGACCCCTATCATGATGCTAAGCAATATTAGTGAACAATTAGACAATCTTTCCAGCGCAGAACGCAAAGTGGCAGAAGTGGCACTTGCTGAACCCAAATGGTTTGTTCATGCCGCAGTAGCGGAAATTGCCGAACGCGCACAAGTGTCGCAACCTACGGTCATTCGCTTTTGTCGTAGTTTGAATTTTAAAGGGCTGCCTGAATTTAAATTGGCACTTTCTGCCAGCATCAGCAATGCAGGTTTACCTTATGTACATGAAGAATTGAATATTGATGATGGCATTGGCGATGTGATGGAAAAAGTGCTGGGTAATGCGGCGGCGGCACTATTGGGCGCACGACGTACACTCAATCCAACTGATTTAGAACGCGCCATTTCATTACTGGCTCATGCCCGCCGTATCGAATTTTACGGCATTGGTAATTCAGGGATTGTGGCGCAAGACGCGCAACATAAATTTTTCCGTTTTGGCATTTCCACCGTGGCGTATTCCGACACCCATATTCAGTTGATGGCGGCGGCGGTATTGAGTCCACAAGATGTGTTGGTGGTAATTTCCAATTCAGGTTCATCTATTGAAATTTTGGATGCGGTAAGCATTGCCAAAGAAAATGGCGCACAAGTCATTGTCATTACACGCCACGACAGCCCATTATCACAATTAGGTGATTGCGTCCTAACCGTATCGGTACAAGAAGACAGCAGCCGTTATACACCGATGGTATCGCGTTTGTTGCAACTGGCTGTGGTGGATATTTTGGCGATTGGTTTGGCGTTGCGTTTGGGCGAAACCATTAGTTTCCAACTGGAAAAAGGCAAACGCAGCCTCAATAGCCATCGCATTCAGGGCGACGATTGATTTCAAAAGACCGTTCTCTTTGAAAAGTAACCTGAACGATGCCAGAACGCGCGTCTTGCCGCGCACCACGCTTTTAGGTGCGCGGCACGTTAGGCGTTCGTTCTCCGTAGTTGAAATTGAGCGTTTCAGGCAGCCAAAATGCTAGGTGTAGATACTGTCGCTCCTGTCAACCCTTAAAAACAAAAAAGTACTAAATCACAGCCACTCTAGGCTGATAAACCAT